>CALRLV020000079.1:0-9962 GCA_943368895.1 Ferrovibrio terrae | reverse complement strand
TCGGCCCAATCGGGGAACAATTCATCGGGGGTTTTTGTCACGCAAATCGGGTCGGGCAACCAAGCAACCGTCAGCCAAGATGAAAGCGCGGTTTCGGGCTATGCCAAGATTGAGCAGACTGGCAAAGGCAGCGAAATCGAGGGCAATTTTGCCGTCGTCACGCAAAAAGGCGGTAAGCACTGGGCGCAGGTGACCCAATCGGGCACGAAGAACACAACGGGCTTAACCCAACAAGGCAATTTTGAGAGCCAAGCAATCATTATCCAAACGGGCCAGAATAATCTGATTGGTCTCACTCAAACTTCTAGCCTCGCCAACCAATTTGCGACGCTCACGCAGACAGGGGAAGGCAATACCATCAGCCTGACGCAAGAAGGCAGCCAAAACTTTGCTGAACTGAAGCAGACAGGCGACAATAACTTCATGAAGCTTGGCCAAACCGGCGGCGGCAATGTGACCTGGATCCAAGATGGCAATGGCCTAGCCCCAGTTGAACTGGCTGTGGGCGGTGCCCAAGTCATGATCTTGACGCAGACCAAGCCATGATCACTAGCACCTTGATCTTTGTTCTGCTTGGGTTTTCTCAAGAAATCGCTCCACCACAACAGGGTGGAGAAACTAAGGTGCGTGTCAGCCAAGCCGTTGCGCCAACCCCGACTGCGGACCCTTCCAAGAGCGTGCTGGCACCGCAAGTTTCCGCTGGCACTGTCCGCGTCGCCCCCGCCGAGTCGGATCAAACCAGCCTGCCCGGTCAATTGCGTGGGCCGATTCCACAATTGGCGAGGGCGACAGATGCGCGCGGCGTGTTACAGCAATTGGCCCCAAAAGGGGCAGCTGCCGCGCCGCCGCCAGCCCTCAGCCAACCCAGCCAAGGCCGAGATACACGCGCGGCGGCCCTAAAAGGCAGAGATCGGTGTAGCGAGGAAGAAAATGCGCTTGAAACAGAAGTCTGCGCCCGCGTGATTGAAACCCGTAGCGCTGAATTTCCCGTGCCTGATCACGAGCCCTTGTCTCCCGAACAGCGCCTCTTAGCCAACCAAAACCTGCTCGATACCGCACCTTTAGACCTCAATAATGCCGCGCGTCGTCTGTCCAGCGGCCGGGAGGATGAGACTTTGGCGGGCTTGGCCGTGGCCAATCTGGCCTTGGGTAAGCCTGTTATCGTTGACACCAAGAAGGAAGATGAAGCTAAGGCCCAAGCTCCCAGCGCGATAGATGCCTTGGTTGCGGCTATTGTTCAACAAGCCAATGGCGGCGCACCCCCTAATTAGAACGCTCGCAGGAATTAAGCCATGTCGATAGACCATGCCGTCGTGGCAGATATCAAAAGCTCTCGTCAAAATGGACGCTTGACCTTGGCGGTCCATGTCCACGCCGGTCGCTCCCGCGCGCTGACCTGGCGCTTGTGGGCCGAAGTCGAGAGTCGGGGTGGGCGCACAACAACCCAGCAAGCGGGACTAACCAATGGACTGCAAACGGCCCCGGTCTGCACCACGCAATTTAACGACGATGTGGTCGGCATGGTGGAACTGGAGGTGAGTGAAGACAATATTCAACTCGCCCACTTCCGCGTGCCTTTGACGGGCTAAGCCGTCTGATAGGCTTTAAGTGTCGCGGCAACCCCTTGGGAAAAGGGCGTAGGATCATTCCAGAAGCGCTTGGCAAATTTGTTGGCGTCAACTTCGTAGGGGCGGTCCCACTGAAAGCGCATCTCGGCCATTTCCCGCATCATGGGGCTGAACAATCCGATGACGGGCAATAGGAACATCGGCAAAGCAGTGAGTTTCAGGGGCATACCCGTATGTGCGCTTGCCAAGGCCAATATCTCACGCGAGGTTTGGATAGGCGCACAGGGAATATGCCATGCTTGGCCGAAATCTTCGTCGGGAGCGTTGAGTAACGAGATCACCCCACGCGCAACATCGGGCACGTAAGCAAAGTCATGCTTCTGATCAGGGTCGACGATCAGCATGGCGGGCTTGCCCTGTACCAAAGCGCCAAATGCCAAATCGCCTAAGTGGGATTGAGCGACACCGGGACCGTAGAAATCTGGCGCACGCAAGGCAGCTACACGCACTTTACCCTCGCGGTGGGCTGTTATCCATTGACGTGTAATGGCGGCCCGAACCGCCGGCTTTGCGCCAAAATGGGTGAGGGGCATGGTCTCAAGTAGGGGCAACCTTTGAGGGCCATACATGTAGAGATTATCGACAAAGACGATGCGCGCGCCCGTCTCCTCAGCCGCCTTCAGCACCTGGGCCATGGCGCGGGGCCATTGCTCGGCCCAGACTGCCCGCTCATAGGCAAACCCAATCGCCAAAACGATCTGGGACGCGCCTGAAAACGCCGACCGCACGGAATCGAGGATTTGGCTGTCACATGCCACAAAGGTCACCCCTTGGGGCAGGGAGTCCGGCCGGTGGCGTTGGGCCAAGACAACATCGCGGCTTTGGTCGTCAGCAATCAATTGGGCAATTACGGCCTGTCCGACCGGCCCGTAACCCAGCACCACAATTTTCTCACGCATACCCGTCTCCTTTGCTTTCCTGCGACAGGAAATAGCGCAACCCATTGTATGCTCTAAATGCATGGTTTATATGCTGGCCATGCATCAAGTGAATTTAAATGGCCTCGACCTCAATCTCCTGCCGCCACTGGAAGCATTGTTGCGTCGGAAAAATGTGACACTGGCGGCGGCAGATGCCGGCATGAGCCAGCCCGCGATGAGCCGCGCGCTGGGCCGATTGCGGTCGATTTTTGATGATCCTTTATTGGTGCGCGGGGCCAAGGGCTTGGCCCTCACGCCCAAGGCACTGGATTTAGCGGCCGCACTTCGTCCTGCTCTTGAGCGGGTGAAAGAGGTGTTCCAGGCACCTAATTTTGATCCAGAAACAGCGCAGCGCACGATCCGCTTTGCCAGCTCGGATGTGCATAACACCTTGATCTTTCCGACCTTACTGCGCAACCTAGCGCGCGAGGCACCGGGCTTGGACTTGAGCTGCGAGCCGTATGGCCCAGATCTCCTTGCGCGTATGGCCTCGGGCGATTTAGATTTTGCCTTTGCGCTGGACACCTCGCCACTGCCAACGGGGGCTCAGAGTGTTTATCTGGCCAAAGATGAATTGGCGCTGGTCATGCGGCGCAACCATCCCTTGGCTGGGCACGACTGGACGCTGTCAGACTATGGGAACGTCCCACATATTCTGATCAAGATTTTGAATGATGGGGTGAATGATTTGGATGCGATGTTGGCGCTCCATGGAATCCAACGTCGCACGTTTTGGTCAACACCGCACTTTCTAGCGGCCCTAGCAGCCGTCTCAGCAACCGACGCCGTAACCACCGTGTCGCGCGCCTTTGCCGCCCGATTTGCCGACCAATTTAACTTGATTTTGCATCGGCCACCGTTTGAAAGCCGATCCCTCGGCATTGTTCTGGTGATGTCGCACATGCGTGCCCATGACCCATTGATGACTTGGGTGGCTGAGCAGGTTAAAAGAGCGGCGATAGAGGTTTATGCTACCGTTGACGGCAAATAAATTCGCCAAGCGCCTCAGAAATTGCGTCCAAGGCGGATGCCGACATTGTCGAGGCCTTGATTCTTTGAACCGCCCAGAATGTGGCCGTGGCTGAGGTGCTCATAGACCAGATAACTGGTCCAAGTCTCACTATGGCGATAGCCGACGGCAACACCCAAGCGGAAGAGATCCCGGGAGCCTAAGGCCAATTCCTCGGCGTTGAATTTTGCGCGCCGTACAGAATCTGCGGGGGCATAGGGGTTGTCCAACGGGTCGCCATTGTGGATTACATAGCCCAAATAAGGGTCGATCGTGACGTTCTTGCTGACCGGGAACGTCCAATCAAGGCCGACGCCAGCAAAGCTGGTCCCGCCTTGCGTGTTGAGCGAGGCAACGACGCCTGGGCGCGGGGAAAAAGCAAAATTCAGCCAGTCTGGGCTCTTCCAGAGCACTTCGACTTGAAGGTCTGGTCCGTCCTCTTTGCCTGCGTTTTTAGAGACATTGGTCTCTACATTATGCGCCATGATCGCGCCGCGCACTTCGCTAATCTGGGCTTGGGCCGGCAGGCTGATCAGGCTTGGAATGGCAATCGCTATGCTTGCTGCGAGGAAACGGGGTGTTAGATCAAAGCGCGCCATCATTTGTGTCCCTTATACTGGGGTTGGATAGAGCGCGAGTCCGCCTTCAGGGTCAATTCGATCTGCGTTGGCCAGCGGCTTCGGCACCCGAAAAGATTGCCAGAAACTGCCCCTAGGTTTAGGGCTTGCGCACTGATTTTGGAGGTTCCCATGGCTGTAGCGAAACTGGAAAAAGATGGGGCAATTGCCACCATCACCATCACCCGTCCTGAAGCAATGAACGCCTTGGGCCAACCCGGTGATGGGGATGTATTTCAAGCCATTTGCGCTGACATTAACGCAGATCGCTCGATCCGTGCGGCCATTCTAACGGGGGAGGGCAGGGCCTTTTCCGCCGGTGGCGATGTGAAAGCGATGAAAGAGCGGACCGGGGCGTTTGGTGGCAGTCCAGCCGAAATTCGCGAAGCCTATCGCGGCAATATCCATAAGATCATCAAGGCTTTGTGGAACTTAGAAGTGCCCTTGGTCAGCGCTGTGAATGGCCCCGCTATCGGGCTTGGCTGTGATGTGGCCTGTATGGGCGACATTCGGTTGGCGGCGAGCGGAGCAAAATTTGGCGTGACCTTTTTGAAACTGGGCCTGATCCCGGGCGATGGCGGGGCTTGGCTGACGCCGCGCATCGTGGGCTGGAGCCGCGCCTGCGAGCTGTTGTTTACGGGCGATGTGGTTGATGCCCAGACTGCGCGTGAGTTCGGCTTTGTATCCCGCGTGGTTGAGGCCGATGTTCTCATGGCTGAAGCCCGCGCCATGGCTGAAAAAATCGCGATGCAGCCGCCCCATGCGCTGCGTGTCACCAAAGCCTTGATGCGCCAAGGACAAACGGCGACGTTTGATACCATTATGGAATTATCAGCGGCTTCCCAAGGCCTGATGCACCACACCGCAGACCATGAAGAGGGCGTCGATGCGATCTTGGAAAAGCGTAGCCCCAGCTTTACCGGCCAATGAAGCGTTTAGCCCTTTGCCTACTCGTCTGCGCGCTCGGCGCGTGCGATCCCGGCGATAAAGATCAAAACCCGCGCGACCGCATCGGCTCAGACGGGCCGCTCTCATGGCGCTTGGTTGAGCAACAATCTGGGGCTGCTGCTTTCTTGTCGCGGCCGGGAGCAGCGCCTGACCTGGTCTTGTGGTGCGATGATCAACAACGCCTCACGCTGCGCGCCCACGTATTTCCAGCACCCTCTGCCCAGGCAAATTTGGTCCTGCAGACGAAGGCGGGTCGTATTGCATTCCAAGAGGTCCGTCGCCAAGGCGGCGTGCGGGAAGGGGACCGAAAACTGGTGGAGGGCAAGATTGGTTTGGTCGAAAAAGGGGTGGTCGAAACCATCCTTGCGGCCACCGACTTTACCTTGACGTCGGGTGACGTTGACTATCGGGCTCAGCCGGTGGATCGTGATCAGATACTGCCCGCCTTTGTGACCGCGTGTCGCAAGGAGGGACCAAAAGCGCCCTAGAGAGCGCCACTGATAGGGGAGAAAACGATGTCACAGGCACCCGTAGTCAACGGATTTGTTGCGCAAGGGTTTGAACCCGTTCGAGACGCGTTTGCACAGAATTTAGCCGGTGGCGAAGAACTGGGTGCGACCTTCAGCGTCGTTCAAGATGGCGAAACCATCATCGATCTCTATGGCGGCGCGCGCGACGAAGATCGCTCCGAGGCCTTAGGGCCAGATGATCTTTTCAATGTGTGGTCCACCACCAAGGGCATGGCTGCGTTATGCATCGGAATTGCAGTTGAGCGCGGCCTTTTGGATTATCAGGCACCTGTCGCGATCTATTGGCCGGAATTTGCCGCAAACGGCAAAGAGGCGATCACGGTGGAGACTCTGCTGAGCCACGCCAGTGGCATTCAAGGCGCAGATACCCCTGCTACGACCGAAGAGATGCTCGATATCCCGACCTTTTCAGCGCGTTTGGCCGCCCAAGCTCCCTTGTTCCCCCCAGGCTCTGCCAATGCCTATAATGCTGGCGTGTTTGGTCATTGGGTTGATGCCTTGTTGCGCCGAACAGATGGCCGCTCGCTAATGGACTTCTTTGCAGCTGAAGTGGCTACGCCCTTAAAGGCGGATGTGTGGATTGGTCTTCCTTATGACCAGCATCACCGCCGCGCGCCAATCGTGGCACCTTGGGCACCGATGATGGCCGCAAGCCCCCCCGCTACCGACCCCGTCGTCAAGTCTGCCATGGGTAGCCCGCGGATGAGCCCGCTGGAAGCTAATCGTCCTGATTGGATGGCCGCTGGCAACGGTGCAGCAGGGGGTAGTGCCAATGCGCGCGGCATCGCGCGCGTCTATGGAGCATTGGCACGCGGTGGCGAGCTGGATGGCGTTCGCATCCTTTCTTCTGAAAGTATTGATCGCATGATTGCGCAACGGCGTGCCAGCAAAGACAAAGTCTTGGGCGTCTGGGTTCGCTGGGCAGCGGGCTTCATCCTCTCCGCGAACGGTCTTTATGGCCCCAATGACACCAGCTTCGGCCACTCTGGCTGGGGTGGTAGTTTTGGCTTCGCGGACCCCGAAAACAAGCTGGGTGTTTCATATGCCATGAACTTGATGGCACCCAATCTTGCGGGTGATCCACGTGGCGGGCGCTTGGTCACCGAAACCTATAAGTGTCTTGGACTGGGCTGAGCAGCTAGCCACACCTTTGCCCTTCCATCACGCTTCAAACGACTTATAACCAAAGCCACAGCAACAAGAAAACCAACTTAAGCCTTAAGGGAGAAAACCAGATGATCGGAATCTGCGCACAATTCACCATCCAAGCTGGCAAGAATGCCGAATTTGAAGCCTTGTTGACCGAGTTTGTCACGACCGTGAAGGCGAAAGAGCCCGGTGCCACCGTCTATCAATTATGCAAAAGCGCAAAAGCGGAGAACGACTATTTCATGCTGGAGCTTTATGCCGATCAAGCCGCCTTGGATGCCCATGGAAAGACCGAGCATATGGCTGAGCTCGTTGCCAAAATCGGCGGCTTCCTCGCCGCTCCGCCAAAACTGACCCAAGGCCCAGCCGTATTCTAGGATAAGCCGCGATGGATTTAGCATTCACAACTGAAGATCTGGCTTTCCAAGCCGAAGTTCGCGCTTGGATCGCGGAAAACTACACCCCCGCGTTGCGGGCGAAAATGGCTTTGTCCAAGAATGGCTATTTGGACAAGGAAGGCCAAGTCGAGTGGCAAAAGAAGCTAGCCGCACGCGGCTGGGCTGCCCCAGATTGGCCAGTTGAGCATGGCGGACCGGGCTGGACGTCCAGCCAGCGCTACATCTTCAACATGGAAGTATCGGCTGCGGGCTGTCCGTCGCCATCACCCATGGGCCTGAAGATGGTGGCCCCTGTCATCATGGCCTTTGGCAATGACAAGCAAAAAGCCCAACACTTGCCCAAGATTCTGACCTCCGACATTTGGTGGTGCCAAGGTTATTCCGAACCCGGCTCTGGTTCTGACCTCGCCAGCCTGCAGATGAAGGCCGAGAAGACCGTGCGCGATGGGGTTGAGGGCTATGTTCTCAACGGCTCGAAGATTTGGACAACCCAAGCCCAATGGGCAGACTGGATGTTCAATTTGGTAAGGACCAGCCAAGAAGCCAAAAACCAAAACGGCATTAGCTTCATTCTGGTCGACATGACCACGCCGGGCATAAGCGTGCGCGCCTTGCCAACCTTGGATGGCCCAGTCGAAGGGCAGCAGGAAATCAATCAGGTCTTCTATGAAGACGTGTTCGTGCCCGCAGAAAATCTGATCGGCGAAGAGGGCAAAGGCTGGACCTATGCCAAGTATTTGTTGGAGTTTGAGCGCGGCAATGCCTACGCACCGGGCCTGAAAAATGCCCTTAAAAAGGTCAAGCGCATCGCCGCTGTCGAACAGGCTGGCGATCGTGTTTTGCTGGAAGACCCAGATTTTGGTCGCAAGATTGCCGAGCTGGAAATCCAGATCAACGCTCTCGATGCAACTGAGATGAAAATCTTCTCGGGCCTCTCGTCGGGTAAGTCGGTCGGTGCGGCTTCTTCCATGTTGAAGTGCAAAGGCAGCGAGATGCAGCAAGCTATTTCCGAGCTCGCATTAGAAGCGGTAGGCGCATCGGGTATCCCGTTTGTTGCCGACAGCTGGGGCATTTTGGATGGCCGCTCGAACGACCCGTTCCCCGTGCCCGACTATGCGGTAGCTGTGGCCCCATCCTATTTCAACTATCGCAAGACCTCGATCTATGCCGGGTCTAACGAAATCCAACGCAACATCATGGCGAAAATGGTGTTGGGCCTCTAACGCCTGCAATTGGCCCTCAGAGCATGGGTGCAGTAGCCATGCTAAGCTCTGAGGGCCATCTATCCATTCCTGTTTGACTTCGTTTAGACTTCGCGGATGGATATAGAATCAACATCCCCAAAACCCTTGATTACGCTCGGCCGAGAAGAGGCCAAGAGCTTGCCGACCTGGCGCGCTGCCTTTTCGGAGCGGACAGCCGAACTAATGGCAAAATTAGCGCTTTTGTCTTATGAGGCGGATTTAGAAAAGCTGCGCAAAATATTGAATCAAGGGCAATTTACACTGCTTGCTTCATATGATCAGGCGGGCAGCCAAGCCTTTCTCGCCCGTGCCGACGATTTCGCCGTGATTGCCTTTCGCGGCACCGATTCCTATGTCGACTGGAAGACCAATTTGATGAGCGAAACCGTGTCGGTCGATACCCGCTTGGGCAGCGTGGAAATCCATAAGGGATTCAAAAAAGCCTATGATCGGATAGGTGCCCAACTGCTGGAAGATGTCAATTATCACGTTCCAAATCATAAGGGGCTTTATCTGACTGGCCATAGCTTAGGCGGTGCTTTGGCACAGATTGCCTCGACCCAGTTAGAGCGGGATAATCTGGCGGCCTGCTATACATTCGGTGCGCCGCGAGTAGGGGACCTGGCGTTCGATCGCTTGGTTGTCTGCCCGCACTATCGATTTGTGAATGGCTGGGACCTTGTCACCACCTTACCGCCGCCGATCTTCTCATCCTATCGCCATACGGGCGATCCGCGACTTTTAACGACTTTGGGCAAGCCGATTATGCGTCGTGACCGCAGCGGATTTGTAAAAGTCTTTCACACGATTGCCGGCATCATCTCGTTCATTTTTGGCAATCCGCGTCTCTTGGACGACCATCGCCTTGAAGCCTATATCGACAAAATAAAAGCCGCCCGCGCCTTAAGAGGTGAGGCGCGGGTCGGCAGCATGTTTGATTGAGTTTTGGGTGGGCCTAGTTCAGCCGCCCGACAGCTTGCGCATGAACTTGCCCGTCTGACCGCCACCTTGCTCATAGGCTTCATGGCCGGCTGGGTCGCAAATCTTGTCCCAATTGTCGCGAACTTCTTCGGCAGTGATGCCGTCGCCCTTCAGGCAGATGCCGTCGGTTTCATAGATTTTCGCAACCGCAAATACGCCAGCACCTGCTGACAAGACCGTGCCGGTTGGGGCATCTTCGCTGACAAGATACATGACGCCGGGGGTGACATATTCCGGCTTCAACAAGTCGAGCATTTGAGGCGGCATGAGGTTTTCGGTCATACGGGTCGCCGCGACAGGGCTGATCGCATTGACCTTGATGTTGTTTTTCGCACCTTCCAGCTTCAGCGTGTTCATGAAACCGTAGAGCGCGAGCTTGGCTGCGCCATAATTGGTTTGGCCGAAATTGCCATACATGCCGCTCGACGAAGTCGTGACAACAATGCGGCCATAGTTTTGGGCCTTCATGATCTCCCACATCGCCTTCACGGGCTTTACGGTGCCCATCAGGTGAACATTCATGACGACGTCGAAATCG
>CALRLV020000078.1:0-10135 GCA_943368895.1 Ferrovibrio terrae | reverse complement strand
TCGGCATTGATATCTCGCCGCTGAAGGAAACCGAAGAAAGCATCATGAGGTCTGAACGCCAGATGCGCTCAGTTGTGGTCGAGCTGGAGCGTTCTGAGCATAAGGCTTCAGAATTGGCCGAGAAATATCGGATCGAACGCCAGCGGGCTGAAGAAGCTTCCAATGCCAAGAGTGGATTCTTGGCCAATATGAGTCATGAATTGCGCACGCCGTTGAACGCCATCAATGGCTTCTCTGAAATTATGGTGCAGCAGCTTTATGGTCCGTTGGGCGACCGCCGCTACCTCACCTATGCTACCGACATTCTCAATAGCGGGAAACATTTGCTAGAGTTGATCAATGACGTGCTGGACATGGCGAAAGTCGAAGCTGGCAAGTTCAAAATCTATCCCAAGCCCATGGATCTGCAGGAAACCATAGAGCAAGCCATGCGCTTGGTACGTGGCCGCGCCGAAGAAAAGAATATTGCACTTGTCGATGAGCTAGATGAGGCGGGCGATGTGACTGGGGACGCACGCGCCATCAAGCAGATCATGATCAACCTCTTGTCCAACGCGATTAAGTTCACGCCTCAGAATGGCCGCGTTCTGGTTCAGGTGAAGAATAACTTAGACACGGTGATTATTCGCGTGATCGACAATGGCATCGGCATCAAGGCCGAGGATTTGCCGCGCTTGGCGCGCCCGTTTGAGCAAGTCGAAAATGAGCATGCCCGCTCTAATCAAGGCAGTGGCCTGGGCCTTGCCTTGTCGCGCTCATTTGCGGAGATGCATGGCGGCTCCTTGACCATTGCTTCAGAAGTCGGGGTCGGGACCATGGTGATTGTGTCCCTCCCCCGATTGGCAGTCGTCCAGCAAGAAGCTGCGTAAGGCGGCTGTTATGCCACCCGCCGCGAATGGCCGACCCAATAGGGTTCGCGCAATTCACGCCGCAGAATTTTGCCCGATGGATTGCGTGGCAGCTCGGCGATGAAATCGACGCTCTTGGGCACTTTATAGCCTGCAATGCGCGCTTTGGTCCAAGCGATAATGTCCGCAGGCTCTGCCGCTTCGCCAGGCTTCAACACGACGATTGCTTTAACTGCCTCGCCCCATTTGTCATCCGGTACGCCGACAACAGCGACATCGGCAACCGCAGGGTGACCGAAGACGGCATTTTCAACTTCGGCCGGATAGACATTCTCCCCGCCTGTCACGATCATGTCTTTCACGCGGTCATGGATATAGAGATAGCCTTCCTCATCAAAGAAGCCGGCATCACCTGTATAGAGCCAGCCATCTTTCACGGTCGCAGCCGTCGCGTCTGGCCGGTTGAAATATCCCTTCATGATGGTGGTAGAGCGCATGGCGATCTCGCCCACTTCCCCGACGGCACAAGCACTGCCATCATCACGGCGGCATTCGATCTCAAACCCAGGCCAAGCAATGCCACACGAGCGCAGTTTGCCGCGCGCCGGGTCATGCGCTTCTGGCGGCAGATAGGTGCCCGCGCCCAAGCTCTCGGTCATGCCGTACAATTGGGTGAAAGAGCAGCCAAAGGTCGCCTGCGCCTGCATCAGCAAATCCTCGGCAATTGGCGAGGCACCATAATACATCCGCCGCAGCGCCGAAAAATCTGTCGGAATCTTCGCATTGACCTGAATCAGAATATTGATCACGGCAGGCACGACAAAGGCATGCGCAATTTTTTCCACCGCAATCAGACGCAGGATTTCGACAGGGTCGACTTGCTCTAATACAACCGCTTTCGCGCCTTGGGCGACGCTTAAGATCGCACTGTTGATCCCAGCGACATGGAACATGGGCATGGCGATCAGGACCGCTTCACCAGCTTCATATTTGGCCCATTCTGCGCCGATGCCAAACTCAAAGAAGGCCATATAATTTTGGTTGGTGATCTGAACGCCTTTAGGCAAGCCCGTGGTGCCCGAGGTGTAAAGTTGGATCACATCATCATCGGGCAGGCACGGTAGGCCAGGATCTTCGTCAGAAGCGGCCCCGTACCAATCCTGATAGCTCGTCCAGCTGCCGTGGCCGCCATCCAACGCCAATGTCGCGGGCCTATTCGTCGCGTGATCGAGAGCCGCTGCCGCTACCTCATAGAAATGACTGCCGACCAAAAACACTTTGGCCTGACTGTCATCCAGCACATAGGCCACTTCGGGTGGTGCCAAGCGCGCATTGACGCCGACCAGCGTCGCGCGAGCCTTCACGCAGCCAAAGAATAAAGCGATATAATGGTCTGAATTTGCGCCATAAACAGCCACACGATCATCGGGCTTAACGCCTAGTTTGATGAGTGCATTCGCGATTTGGTTGGCGATTACATCCAAGCGCCCAAAAGTCGTCGTGCGATCTTTGAACGAGATGGCGATGGCATCGGGACGGGTTGCCGCCTGCACGCGCGTGATATCGGCAACCGATTTTGTGGCCTCAAAGTCAAACATATTTCCCCCTCACGCAGATTTAATACCGCGCATTTTTTATGGAACTTGCCCTGATGTACCGCGGGCGACTGCATTTGTCGCGTCGCATTTTAGTGAAGGACTGGTCGAATGCATTTGGCTCGTTAAAAGGAAGCCAACTCATGCGCGAGTCGCTTGTCTAAGGATGTTCTCATGGCCGATGCCGATAGTCTGATCTTACACCATTTCAACGCCTCGCCCTTTTCTGAGAAGATCCGCTTAGTGATGGGCCTCAAAGGGTTGAATTGGGTCTCTGTGATGATCCCGTCCATCATGCCAAAGCCAGATCTAACGCCCTTGACCGGGGGCTATCGCCGCACCCCCGTGCTGCAGATCGGAGCCGACATTTATTGTGATACACAATTGATCCTGCGGGAGATTGAGCGCCGTCACCCCAGCCCAACCCTTTATCCCAATGGCGAAGCAGGGCTATCTTGGATGATCGCTATGTGGGCCGATCGCGCCTTCTTTCAAGCCAGCGTTCCCATCATTTTTGGTGCGGAGGGCTTTAATGTGCCCGAAGCCTTCAAGCGCGATCGCGAACAATTGTCAGGCAGACCCTTTGATACCGAACAAATGCGCGCCGCTTCCCCGATGATGCGCGATCAATGGCGCGGCCATGTCGCTTGGGTCGAAGAAGCACTCGAAGCATCCAAAGGCGACTGGTTGTTTGGTGACAAGCCCGGCTTGGGCGATATCTCCGCCTATATGAACTTTTGGTTCCTACGCAATGCCTATCGTCCTGGTTATGATAGCTTGATGGCGCCCTTTGAAACCGCACGCGAATGGGTTGAACGGGTCGATGACATTGGCCATGGCACCATGGAGACTATGACGTCCCAAGAAGCCGTTGCGCTGGCTGGTCAAAGCACGCCGATTGCGCGCACGGGCGTGGATGAACAAGAACCACAAGGACTGCGCGAAGGTGATTTTGTCTCGGTCTCGCCAGATGATTATGGGCGGGACCCTGTCAGCGGCAAGCTGGTCTTTTCAGACGCCAGCGAGATTGCGTTGGAGCGTGATGTACCAGGTCTTGGCACCTTGGTGGTTCACTTCCCACGCGTTGGCTATACCGCGCGTCGAAGCTAAGGCAGCGCGCGCCAAGGGCGGCTTAATCAAACAGCGCGTCAATATCGTCTTGCGCGCCGCCCGCAGCACCGCCATGCACCATGCCGTCAAGCATCATGATGGAAGCCTGAAGCGCCATCGTGGTCTCGGCGATAAAGTCATCCAGAGGCGCACTTTGCTGGATCAGCCCTTCCGCCTGCTTGATGGCATGTTGGAGAAGTTCGCATGTCTCTTGGCTCAGGGCGTCAAACGGGCCCTTAATCGAAGGGTCTGCGTTTTGATAGGCCAAAATTGCCAAATCTTTGGCCTGAAAACCTGAGCGCGCAAAGTGCTGCTCATAAGTCAAGGGTTCCCAATTGCGCAGTTCTTCAATCATGTCGGGCATGTCGCTCAACAGACCAAACAGCATCACCGCTTCATTAAATACATTCAAATAGTCGGTCGCTAGGCCTGTCGCAGGCATAATGTTGGCTTCCGTCAGGACGTCAGGGTCCCACCAAGCAAGCTCTACCACCACTGCACTATCGTCATGAGCATCAAACATGCCCCCATCTTAACGCAACATTTGTCAATATTTTCTTTTCAAGGCATCAATATCTGACTTGTCCAAGCTGAAATGCTTCGTAAACTTCAGTTGTAAGCGGCTCATAAAGACGTGTTGCTGGATTCATCCATACCATTGGATCGGCAATCTGGGCTGGATCAAATCCGGCTTTGACCAAATCCACTTTCCGATATTTGAAAGTGCCTGTGACTTCCATTTCGGTTTGGAAGCGCAAGAAAAGTGGCACGGCATAGCTGGGCAATTCTGCGCGCACATGGGCTGAAAGAGCCGCCATATCCAGTGGCTTTGGGGCGACGATCACGGCCATCCCCGCGCGACCATCTGCATGGGGTACGTCGACGCCATAAACATTGGCTTGCTCTATGCCGGGGAAGATACAAAGGGCCTCGCCCACTTCATTGGTCGAGACATTCTCGGACTTCCAGCGATAGGTGTCGCCAATCCGATCTACGAAATAATAATAGCCGTGCTTATCTTGCTTCAAAAGATCGCCAGTGCGGAACCACAAATCGCCTTTTTCAAAGACATCGCGCAACAGCTTCTTTTCAGAAGCTGCCTTATCGTTCGCATAGCCGTCAAAGCGGGCGCGCACATTGGTGGTGTCGATCTTGCCGATCGCCTCGCCCACTTCATCAAAGGCGCACTTTTCGCAAAGACCCTCTTCGTTGCGGATTGGCTTTTCTTCTTCAATATCAAAACGTACCAGCTCTACATTGAAGCGCTTCTTCAAATAGCCCGGAATACGGCCAACCGCACCCAGCTTGCCCTCAACATTGATAAAGCTGACATTGCCTTCGGTTGAGCCATAGAACTCGCAGATCAGCGGAATTTTGAACCGCTCTTCTGCCCGGGCCCAAACGTCTGGGCGAAGGCCATTGCCGAAACAGGATTTAAGCTTATGCGTCTGCTCTTTTGGATGCGGCGGCACGCTGACCAAATAGCGGAACAATTCGCCAATATAGGCAAAGACAGTACATTCGTTATCGACAATATCGTCCCAGAATTGGGTGGCTGAAAACTTGCGGCGCAACACCAAGGTCGCCCCCGTATTCAGGACAAGACCCACACCGCAAATCCCGCCCGTGCCGTGATATAAGGGTAGCGGGCAATAGACCCGGTCGCCAGGTCCTGTTTTGGTGGCTGCGATGAAGGAGCGGCTCATGCCTTGGGTCCGCAAATGCGACAAGGTTGCGGCTTTCGGATTGCCCGTCGTGCCAGACGTATAAACATATAGGCAGGGGTCTTTGGCGGTCAGCATTTCGCGATAAGCGCGCGAGGGCCGCTTATTGCTCTGCGCGTTTAAGGCGCGGTCCAAGTCATTGGCATTAGGGATGAGACCACCAGCAGCCCAAACCGACACGCCAGTCAGCTGACCATCAATCGTGGCCCAAAGATCGGCCTGCTCAACACCCACAATCGCTGCCTTAGATTTAGCAATTGTGACGCAATGGAGAAGCGAGGGACCCTGCAGATTGTGATTGATGAGAGCGACGATCACGCCAACCTTGGTCAGCCCGTACCAAGCAGCCAAATAGTCCGGCCGATTCTGCATGAAGAGCGACACGACATCGCCCGCCTTTAGACCAATCGACACTGCCCAATGCGCATAGAGGTTCGCGCGCCCGTCAAATTGCCCATAGGTCCAAGTTTTACCCTCAAACATGATAGCGGGCTTGGAATTAAACTGGTCGCAAATCGCTTCCCAATTATCCGGCAGCAAGACTTGGCTGTCTGGGCTTAAGTCTTTCATCCAATTATTGGTGCGACTTAAGGCCGAAAAAAATGTAACCTCGCGCTTGATGGTGTCAATTAGGCCCATGGGGTGCGTTTCCTCTTTTCACCTTTATGGACTGACTTGAGCCCGCTTCAAGCGGCTTTGCTGACATGAAGAGCGGTTTTCGCAATAAGTTGAACGCACTGATACACAAATGCATCAGGCTTCGCTTTACGCGCGAACAGGCCAGTCCTTTTGGTGATACGCGCTATCCCAAAACAGCCATTCATGTTGAGCACAACGCAGGAAAGCGGCCTGCATACGCGACCGCTCGGCTGGCCCTGCCGCCTCGGCAGCTGCATTGACGATGGTCTTCATGCGCTCGGTCGCGGCGGCGAAATTTTCATCCGAATAGGTATCAATCCAAGCTTGGTAGAAATTATCAGGCGCGCCCTGCTTGGCGATTTTGGTGCCAACGTCTTGATAGAGCCAGAAGCACGGCAAGACGGCCGCAGCGAGCACCGCGAAGCTGTCAGTCACGGCTGTTGCCAACATGAAGTTCACATAGGCCTCACAAGCCGGTGTCGCCTCTGCGGTTTCAGCCGCGCGGGGATCAATGCCGAATTGCTCCAAATAGCCCGCGTGCAGGGCACGCTCGACAATGATGGCCACTTCAGCGGCCTTGGAGAATTCTAGGATTTCATCCGCTGCCGGGGCTTTGGCTGCCCCCAAAGCCAGAACTCGCGCATAACCCTGAAGATAGAGGCTATCTTGGATCATATAATGGGCAAAGGCTTCCCGTGATAAGGTACCTGCCGCAAGTTCTGTATTGAACGGATGGGCATGAACGGCTTCGCGCAATTTGGTGGCTGCCGCCCAGACATCATCGGTAAAAGCCATGACCTAAAAAAACTCCCTGCGCAGACTGAAGGTGATTTTGCGCCCACGATTGATGGTGAAGGTGTCAAACGGGCCGCCGGGGCCAAGACCTGCCAGCAAACCCGTCATGCCTTGTCCGAAGGCGGAAATGGCCCAGCGCTCATCGGTTAGGTTTTGCGCTTGCAAGGTGGCCGTCCAAGCGTCGCGCCTAGCGCTGAGTGTCAGGTCTGTCCACCAACGGGCTGGCGAATAGAGCACATTGTCGATCTCATAAAAGGTCTTGCCCGCAAAATTGGAGTCAATGCGACCGGTCAATCGAACGTCCTTTAGGTCTAGTCTATAATTTGCGGAAACTTTGCCCGTATCCTTTGGCGCATTGGGAATGGCCTTGCCGCTATAGTCACGCGTGGCGGGGGAACCCAAAAGCGGATCGGTGGCGATAAAGCGCTCAATCTTGGTATCGGCCAAAGCATAGCTGGCCGACAGGTCGAGGCCGTCCAAGGGCTGAAGGAAGATGCTGGCCTCTAGGCCCCTCACCGTCACTTCATCCACGTTCAAGGTCACCGACTGATTGTCGATGAAGGTATAGTTTTGATAATCCTCAACCTTGTTGGAGAAGATATTGAGCTCTATACGCCCCGAAGCAACAGGCAGTTTCTGCTTCCAGCCCAATTCCAACGAGTTGGTAATCTCGGGTCGATAGGTGGCTTTCCAGATCGAACTGGCAGCTGGGGTTGGGTTAAACCCACCGGGCCGATATGCCTCGCCATAGGTGAGGAATAGATTGGTATCCCCGCTTAGCCATTGCGCGGTGACGCGCGATTGAAAGCGCTCAAACGTGCCGTCCCGACGGGAGATCACAGGCCCGCCAACTTGGCTCAAAATCGTCTGCGACCGCTCGTCTCGATCCAGTCGACCCTGTGCTTCCAGCTTAATTGCATCCGTCACCCGATAGCCAAGGCCGCCAAAGGCAGAGGTCTGATGAGAGCGCGTCAGATAGCGCGGCGCTGGTCCACCAAACAACAAGGGGCCAAAATCGTCGGTGCGGTCCTTGTCGGTGTCCTGAACAAACAGCCCCCATTGATGCGTGAAGTTTTGATCTTCATCCGACACCCAGCGCACTTCTGCTGTAGTAGCGCGCACATCAATGGGCTGACGAATGGGTTGAATGCCAGTTGGGAAAGCCGGAAAGCCAAAAAAAGTCAAAGGACCTGGGCGATAATCCAATTCCTCATCCCAGCGCTTGGCATAGGAATCCCGCGCGACATAGGCTGACAACGTGCCAGAAGCGAATGAGCGCGAGGCCTTCGCCACCCCGTGCCCCCAGCGCCGCTTGGATTGGCCTGGATAATCACCGATGGGATTGATCAGAACTTTACCTGACAGCCGCCCAGCATTTTTGCCTGTCACATTGTTGGAGCTCGCCCAAGCAGCCCCACCCTCATCTTCCAAATATTGAAACTTGAAATCCAAATCCCACCCCAAAGCGGGCCCCGTCAGGTGCAGACGTGCGCTGCGGGTTTCGACCGCATCGACCAAACGGTTGAGCGTGGTGTTCTTGATCCAGCCATCGGCGGAGGACCACAGGCCAGATGCCCGCAGCGTCCAGTCGGTTCCAAGTGCCAAGCTATGGGCAGCCTCAATCTCAGCCAAACCACCATTGCCGACAGCTGCCTGAATGTAAGAGCCGAAGTCCATAGTCCGAACGCCAATCACGCCGCCTGAGGCATTCTTTCCGAACAGCGCCCCTTGAGGTCCCTTTAGAACTTCAATCGCACGAATATCATACAGGCGTGGAGTGAACAGTTCGGTATCGGCCAAAGGCACACCATCGAGCACCATGGCGACCGAGGCCTGCTGTAAACGGTCCGTCGTTGCACCGCGGATCGAAAGGATATTGGTGCCGGGGTCTTGGTCATTGACCATCCAGACGCCAGGGACGGCTGTTGCGACATCGTCGACCGTCGTTATGCCCTCACCGGAAATGGACACCGCGGCAACAGCAGACTGAAACCGTGATTCCCGGCGTCCTCGAACTGTGATGACCTCAGTGACCGAGGGCGCATAATCGGCGATGATTATTTCCTGCTGCTCTGGTTGGCTTGCAGGTTGAGTGGCTTGCGCCACGGCGAGAATGATGAGTGATAAAGCCATTTTCCCCTCCCTTCGCCGGCATGATCCGGAGCAGGTTCTACGGGTCGCCACACGACAATCCTCAAGGATGGTTCATGGCCTCTCAGCCCCTCATCGTGGGGCTCCCCGGTGTGTGGGCGGCGTAGGCCCGCCCTGCAAAAGCGTCAAGTTAATGACGCAGATAATGCCGCTAGATTAGGCCTGCTAAGGGGCTAGATGGGTCGGCATAGCGCTTGCGCCCCATACGTCCGGCCAAATAGGCATCGCGACCAGCCAAGACGGCATGCTTCATCGCGCGCGCCATGCGGATCGGGTCCTTAGCTTCGGCAATAGCTGTATTCATCAATACCCCGTCACAGCCAAGCTCCATCGCAATGGCGGCTTCCGACGCCGTGCCGACACCTGCGTCTACCAAAACGGGGACCCGCGCCGCTTCCACAATCAAGCGAATATTGACAGGGTTTTGAATGCCAAGGCCCGACCCAATCGGCGCGCCCAAAGGCATGATGGCGCATGCCCCAGCATCTTCCAAGCGACGGGCAAAGACGGGGTCATCGGTACAATAGACCATGACGTCAAAACCCTCTTTAACCAGCACTTTGGTGGCTTCCAGCGTTTCGATCATGTCCGGATAAAGGGTTTTTTGGTCGGACAGGACTTCAAGCTTTACCAAGCTCCAGCCGCCAGCTTCGCGAGCGAGGCGAAGGGTGCGCAAGGCATCTTCGGCCGTGAAGCAGCCCGCTGTATTGGGCAAATAGGTATAGCGCTTTGGGTCGACAAAGTCGGTCAAGCGCGGCTGGCTGGGGTCAGACAAATTGACCCGTCGCACCGCCACGGTCACGATCTCAACGCCAGCAGCCTCTGCCGCCGCTGCATTTTGCGCATAGTCGCGATATTTGCCGGTACCGATGATTAGACGGGACTTAAATGTCCGCCCAGCCACCGTCCAACTATCATCTTGAGTGAGGTCTTTTGCGATCTCGGTCAAACCCTCATCCCCCGCCTACGAATTGCACAAATTCCAATTGGTCGCCGTCGGCCAAAATGGTCTGATCCCATTGTGACTTCATCACGATCATGCGGTTACGCTCTATCGCTACACCACGTGGATCGGCAACCAAGTGCGAAACCAAAGTGGTCAAGCTGGTCCCGGCTTCAATCTGATGTTCTTCACCATTGAGATAAATGATCATCGCACCCTCTTTGGCGGGTGATATGGGCGGGCTTGGCTGGTTTGATCAAGGTGGTTGTGCAGGAAAGCAGTCATCAGGTGCAACCAATTCAGCACCTCAACCTTTCCCTTTAGGCAAAG
>CALRLV020000077.1:0-10270 GCA_943368895.1 Ferrovibrio terrae | reverse complement strand
CTGAACATGCTGACAATAATGTCACCAAGCGAGCCGTCTTGCTTTAACATCAGGGCATAAAGAGGGCACGAAGTATGGAAGAACGCGTTGAAGCTTTAGAAGTTCATGTGATGCATTTGATGCGCACAGTGGAAGAGCTATCGGATCTGTCGCATCAACAAGCCGACGAGATTAAGCGCCTCAACCGTCGGCTTGAATTGATGCTGGAACGCGAAGCGCAGCGCCAGCACGACAGCTCAGAGCCACCACCTCCGGATCAAAAGCCACCTCATTATTGATGCGGAATAGGCTTAGGCCCCGTGCCAGTGAACAAGGCGGCCATGGGGGTCAATATCGGCCAAAACCCGCTTGCGCCCAGACGGCCATTCAATCAGTTCTAGAGTCATGCTAGCCCCGTCTTGCGCCCGTCCTAAAATCCCGCCGGGCTCATAGCGCAACCAAGCTAAAGGGGCCGCGGGCGTGGCGCATGCCCCTTCGGTCTCGATGGCATGCGTAATGGCATCGCGCACGGCCTGCGGCGGATATTGAAAGAAGACGGAGTGATAGATAACGGTCAGGCTATCCTTGGCACGGCTCGCAAGTTTCTCTGCGATCCACGCCCCCGCATCTTGCGCATCGGGTTTGATCGATTGGGATTGGGCGATTTCCATCGCCGCATTGACGCGCTCTAAGCGCTCTGGCTGGTCGGGCCAGATATAGGATCGCAGGCGCAGGCGGTCTTCAGCCGAAGCCGCATTCAAAGGGTTCTGATCACATGCCGCACGATTACGTATCGCGGCATAGGATGGGAATCGAGGTGCCGGGCCGCTCCACTGCGTCGACAGAGCAACGCGCGGTCCCTCGATGGGGCTGTCCCAAGACCATGTGCCACCATCATAGCGGAAGCGGTCCATGCTGAGATTAAGGCCAGCCGACGCCCCAAGTTCCAATACGTCCATCGGCCCGTCAAAAGCTTCAGCGGCGGCGCATAAGCCGGGCCAGAGACCAACAGCGCGCCGCACTTCATTGGTCTGTGGTGGCGATTTTAAGAAGTCGCGTACCCAAGACTCCCGCGCTCGCAGGCTTTCCAACGCTACGGGCCAAGCCTCTGCCATAGACCAAGCACGGCCTTGCTGCGGCCAGACCCGGGCTAAGCGGCCTTCGGGTTCGCTGAGGACGATGGCATGGAGCGCGCCTGCCAATCTAAGGGCCAGAGCATCTTGGATCGGGTGGGTTGGCCAATCCCCCGTCAAGTCTGCGATAATCCCACCGGCTTCAAAGTCTTCGGCCATGGTGTCACACAAAGTAGCGGTAAAGGGGGAGTCAAAAGCTTGGCACCAAATCGCTTGTTGGCGAAGTGCCTCGGGGACTGTGACACCTACCATCAGATGGCTCCCCGCTCTTTCAAGGCAGCAATGGCGCTGACATCAAGGCCGGCCTCTGCCGCCAAGCTTTCAGAATCTGCACCATAGTCTGGTAAGCTCAAGCGCGCCTGCCCCGGTTCATCGCGGAAGCGAATGGGAATGCCCAAATGCTTGTTGCCGTCGTCATCCGTCAGAACCATGCCGCGCGAGATGGTATAGGGGTCTTCCATCGCATCCTTCAGGCTGCGGACAGGGGCCCAGCACAGATCAACGTCTTTTAGGAAGGCGCTCCACTCATCGAGAGTCTTGCTAGCAAAGGTTTCTTCGAAATAACGCTTAAGCGGGTCTTGGCCGGGGCCGGGCTCCAGCTTGGCGTAGTCGAATAGATCAGGCCGACCCAAAGCGTCGAGCAAATTCTTGGCGAAGTGATGTTCGGAACCACCAAGAACGAGGAACCTCCCATCCTTGGTCTCATACGGCCGATACATGGCCGCCCCACCAAAGGGTCGCATTTCTTTTGCCACTGGATGGGTGTTGTCAGCAAAGACGGGGCCTAAGACATTGGGCGTCCAAGCCAGAAGTGCGTCATACATAGACAAATCGATATAATCGCCCTTGCCGGTTTCAGCCCGGCGATAGAGGGCCATCATGATGGCGGCGAAGGCCATCAGGCTGGCGGCCATATCCGCTGCCGGGATGGAAGGGCTGGCAGGCTTATTGTCGGTCAGGCCCCGGTTCAGATCGACCAGACCAGCCATGGCTTCCATGGTGAGATCATGACCGGGTTTGTTTACATATTTGCCGTCTTGGCCAAAGCCCGCGATGGAGCAATAGACGATGCGCGGATTGATCGCGGCAATCGTGTCATAATCTACGCCAAGCCGCTTCACGACCCCCGGACGGAAAGCTTCGACAATCACATCAGCCTCTGCGGCGAGCTTCAAGAACAGCGCACGCGCGTCAGGGTCCTTCAGATTGATCTTCAGGCTGCGCTTGCCACGCGCGATGTTACGAAACCAGACCGATACGCCGTCTTCGGTCTTATAGCCAATCACGCGGGTTGGCTCCCCCACGCCATTGGCAGGCTCTACCATCACCACATCGGCCCCATGGTCGGCCATCATCATGGTCATATGCGGCCCTGGCAAAAAGGCGGAGAGGTCCAGAACTTTGAGGCCTTGGAGTTTCATGTCTCAATGCTCTCCCATTTTGGGGGCGCGCTTTCCAGCGGGGCGCTTGCCATTGACTTTGATCGGGCTGGCCAACATTTGCAAGCGGCCGTTCTTCGCATCCGGATGGTCGACGGCGTCGGTCATGCCGATAGCCTTCACGTGAGCGCTGTCGAGGGCTTGGCCGATGTTGTAAATCGGTGCAACAGGAACATGACCGCCCAAAAGCGCGATCCATTCGGCCGTCGATTGGGTGCTCAACAGCGCATCAAGGACTTCCGTCAAGGCGGCCAGATTGGCCCGTCTGGCTGGGATGCTGCTAAAGCGCGGATCAGCCAAAAGGTCTGGGCGGCCCACTTTGGCGCAAAAAATCTCCCAGAATTTTGGCGTCTGACACATCAGCATCAGCCAGCCATCTTGGGTCTTAAAGGCTTGGCTGGGCGCGATGGACGGGTGTGCCCCGCGCGGCAAGCGGCCCACTTCCACGCCCTCGTTCAGATACCAGGTGGCGGGATAAGAGAGCTGATGCAGGGCGGTATCAAACAAAGCCACGTCAATGTCGCAGCCTTGGCCCGTGCGGTGTGCACCCAAAATGCCCGCCAGAAGGCCCACGGCCAATTGGCTGCCGGTGTGGAAGTCAATGATCGACAGGCCGCAGCGAACCGGCGGACCATCGGGCTCGCCACTCATCGACATGAGGCCTGCCTCGGCTTGCATCAGATAATCATAGCCCGGCCAAGAGGCACGAGCATTGTCCCGTCCGTAGGCGGAGAGATGGGCGCAGACGATCTTGGGATTGATGGCCTTCAGGTCGTCATAAGTGACCGCCATTTTGGCTGGTTGATCGCCGCGCAGATTATTCGCCACGGCATCGGCATCTTTGACCAAGGCTTCAAACTGGGCACGGCCTTCGGCGGTTTTGATCTCTAGCGCAATAGAGGATTTGCCGCGCGAGAAGGTCTGAAAGAATTGGCTGTCTTGGTCCCCCAAAAAATAGGGTCCGGTAGCGCGGCTGACATCGCCCCCCATGCTGGGGGCTTCGATCTTGATGACTTCGGCCCCCAAATCCGCCAGCAACATGGTGCCGTAGGGCCCAGCACCATATTGCTCAATCGAGAGGATTTTGATGCCCTTGAGGGGGAGGTCAGATGTCTGCATCAGGGCTGAACCGTCTCTTTGAGGAGGTCGGTGCGAAAGCCATTGCGCTCTGCCGCCACATTAAGGGCGCCGCGCTGCTCGGCGGAGATGGTCTTCGTGCGGGCCAAAAGCCAGAGGTAAGAGCCATTGGGGCTGCCAACCAAGGCTGTTTGATAATTGGGATCGAGATAGAGCACCCAATAATTGCCTTGCCCTTTTGGCAAAGGAATGGGGGCGAAGTTCACCGCCAGCTTCGCATTGTTCGAGCCATCAATGACGGCAGCCACGCCCTGCGCACTGCGAGGCTTGCCGTCGCTGGTGCCCGTCGCACAGGTATTGGTGACCCCAACGCGACCATCGGGGCGCAGGGCATATTCGGCAGTTACCCCCTCACACTTCTTTTGGAAGCTATTGGGATAACGCGCAATCTCATACCACTTGCCAGCATATTTATTGAGGTCAACAGAAGTGACCGTGACCGGGGGGGCAGCATCCTTGGCCCGCCCCATGGTTCCTGACATGCAGCCCGACAGTGCGACGCAACCAACTAAAATGGCTGCAGAGAATGAAATCTTCATGCTGTTTCCCCTTTCGTGGGTGGAGCAGATTTATGGGCCAGTTTGGCGGCATTGGCTTCCCAGTTTTGACCATCAAACGGCACAATCGAGAGGACGGGCGCTTGTCCTGTGTCAAAGCAATTAGCGTTGACGCTGACCCCATCGGGATTGGACCGTGGTGTATAGAACGCTTTCACGCCACATTTGGTACAAAAGGTATGATTGGCAACGCCGGTATTGAACCGATAGGAGGTAAGCTTATCGGCTCCAGCCGTCAGCTTGAAATCGTCCATCGGCACAATCAAATGCACAAAGCCTGTCCGCGCACAGATGGAGCAATTGCAGGCCTCGACCTCGACGGCATCCGCAGTTTTTACCGAGAAGCGCACATCGCCACAATGGCACGAGCCGGTCCGCCATGTCTTCACCATCCAAGCACCTGTAAGTCTACTATTTCTTCAAAGTCTTGCGGATTGCGCGTCACCAATGTCGCCTGTGCATTCAAGGCCTGGGCAGCAATCATCCGGTCTAGGATTTTGCGACTTGAAAACCCACGTGATCGTAAGATGAGGCCATATTTCTCGGCGTCCTTTTCTTCGAAGGGGAGCACGGGCATGAAGGAAAGGAAAACATCAAGTCGCTGTCGCCTAAGTGCAGCGGACGATGGCTCTCGGTGTACGCCGCCCTCAAGCTCAACCCGCGTGATGACAGAAATCGCAAGCCGCCCGCTTAGGTTTTGCAGCTTGTCTAGAATGTCCCGACTGCGATCGCGAACTTCAATGGCAACGCTGGTATCGAGCAGGTAAAGCGAGCTCATAACCCCTCGCGCTCAGGAAAGATATCGGGATCGCGCGCTTCAATGTCGGCGACGTCAGGCAGGTTACGGAGCTCTGCTAACATTTGTTGGAAACTAATTTTGCCGGACCGCGGGGTTGGTCGCAGGGTAATAACATCCCCTTCGCGTTCCATCTCCAACTCCGTGCCCTCCGGAAAGGCCAACGCCTTTGGCAAACGCACCGCTTGGCTATTGCCGCTTTTGAACGTCTTGGTTTTGTGGGGTGCCATGACTGCCTCCGATGGTCGTATATACATGTATATACGACCATGATCTGGTATTCAATCAGATTTCAAGTCCAGCTCTAATTGCCCCCCTAAATCGGATTGCGGGCCACCAATTGCTTGGCGATGATGATGCGTTGCATTTCGTTGGTGCCTTCGCCGATGCACATCAAGGGCGCGTCGCGATAGAGGCGTTCGATGACATATTCCTTAGAATAGCCATAGCCGCCATGGATGCGCATGGCTTCCAGCGAGACTTCCACGGCAGTTTCTGAGGCGAAGAATTTCGCCATGCCCGCTTCCATGTCGATCCGCTCACCCCGGTCAAAGGCGGCAGCCGCATCTTGGGTCAGAAGTTCTGCGGCGCGCGTTTTAGCCGCCATCTCCCCCAGCTTCAGCTGGATGGCCTGATGTTCACAGATTGGCTTGCCCATGGTTTTACGCATTTGGGCATATTTGACGCTCTCAGCCAAAGCACGTTTGGCAATGCCGACTGAGCGGGCGGCGATATTGACGCGGCCAATCTCGAGCCCGCCGGTGGCCATGATGAAGCCCTTGCCTTCTTCGCCGCCGACCAAGCTCTTCTTCGCGTCGACTTCATAATCTTCAAAGATGAATTCGCCCGAATCAATGCCCTTATAGCCAAGCTTTTCCAGCTTCTTGCCATTCTTGACGCCTTTGAGTGGAACCTTGGTTTCAGGGTCGATCTTGGGCACGATCAGCATGCTCATGCCCTTATGGCGGGGCTGGGCATCGGGGTCGGTTTTTACGAGCAAGGCGACGCAATGGCCTTCAATGGCGTTGGAGATCCAGGTCTTGGTGCCATTGACGATATATTTGTCGCCTTGACGGCGCGCGACAGTGCGAATGCCCTGCAAGTCTGTCCCGGCATCTGGCTCTGTCAGGCCCAGACCGCCACGCATTTCGCCAGTGGCGAATTTGGGCAGCCAATAGTCCTTTTGATAATCCGTGCCAAAGCGCTGAACGACCGTGGCCATCATCAAATGAGAATTGAAGATACCCGTCAGACTCATCCATTCTTGCGAGATCATGGTGACAATCTTGGAATAAGTGGTGGCCGACAGGCCAAGGCCGCCGTAGTCGGGATGGATGATCGCACCAAATAGGCCGAGCTCTGCCATGTCATTGACGAGGTCGGCTGGCCATTCGTTATCATGCTCCAGCTTCATCGCCACGGGGGCAACTTTTTTCTCAATCCATTTCTGGATGGCGTCCAGCATCTGGCGCTCATCTGCTTCGCTGATATGTCCAAAGTTTCCGTCTGCCATGGTGTTGATCCTAGTCCTTGGTGATTTCTTTGAGTTTTTTGGCGGCAAGCAGGTCTGCAACCACATAGGTTACCAGTGCCAGCGTTAGAGATAGAAGGCTTTCATTCAAGGCGCGGCCGGCAATCACAAGGGGCCCTGCGCCGTTATGATCTGTGCCTAATATGACCATAATTGCCCCAATTCCAGTAAGGGCGGTAAGTGCGGCCAAAATCCGGAGCAACAGAACCATCAGTAATTGCCCACCTTATCCTCGACAGCATGGCCGCGGGCGGGGATCAGCATATTGCGCTTGAAGGTGCACACCATGACGCCATCTTGGTTGAAGCCCTTGGTGACAATGGTCACAATGCCTTGGCCGGGGCGCGAGGCGCTTTCGCGCTTGGCCAGCACTTCGCTCTCCGAATAAAGCGTGTCGCCAGCAAAGACGGGTGCTGTGAACTTCACTTCGTCCATGCCGAGATTGGCGATCGCCTTTTGGCTGGTGTCGGTCACGCTCATGCCGATGCAAAGCGCCAAAGTATAAGGTGAGACGACCAAATTCTTCTTGAACTCGCTGGCGGCAGCAAATTGCGCATCAAAATGCATCGGGTGGGTGTTCAGCGTCATCAAAGTGAACATGTGGTTGTCATATTCGGTGATGGTTTTACCGGGGCGATGCTCATAGACATCGCCAACGACGAAATCCTCAAAATAGCGACCAAAGGTCTCGCGGTAGCGCTGGGGGCCAACTTCTTTCACGTTACGGACCATTTTTAGAACTCAATTCCTGCTTTAGACAAAATGCGCTCGGCGCGCAGATAGACGGGGATGTCGAGAAGTTTGCCATCGAGCAAGATGGCACGGCTATCTTGGGACTTGCCAGCCTCAATTACCCGCTTGGCCCAGTCTAACTCGGCTTCAGAAGGGGAGAAGACTTCATTGACGATGGCGACTTGGCTGGGGTGGATGCAGGCTTTGCCGTCAAAGCCCAAGGCCTTCACCCGCACGGATTCTGCGCGCAAGCCCTCTTCGTCTTTCACGTTCAAAAAGGGCACATCCATCAAGGTTCCATTGATGACGCGGGCCTCGGTTGCCAGGGTTGAGCGGGCATGGAACAGCGCCTCCCAGTCCATTCCCGTCCCAATGGCGAGCGAATAGTCCGCACCCCCAAACAAGACGCCACCGCGCGAACCGCACGCCCCGGCGATGCTGGATGCATTTTTGAGCCCGCGGATCGATTCAATAACTGCCCACAAAGCAACCTGTCCCCGATCGGGGCGATTCATCTCGAGCAAGTGTATAAGATTCATGAGGGCGGAATACGAACCTGCCTTTGGTACCATCAAAAAGTCGGGCCGCGCGGTCGTCTCGCTAAAAGAGATGATGTCTTTAAGGCCATCCAATGTGTCGAGGCCATTCATCCGAACGCCAATCGCGCAAGCCGGATAGCTCTTGGCATTGGCCTCCAGCCAGCCAATCACTCCGGCACGGGCGGCGGCTTTATCTTGCGGCGGCACCGCATCTTCAAGGTCGATGCAAATGGAATCGGCACCCGCCGCCAGCGCCTTTTCAAAACGGTCTGGCCGGGAGCCCGGGACAAAGAGGAGTGAGCGAAACGTTTTCATTTGTCCGGACATTTAACCTGATATAAGCTGACGTCAATTCGAAACCGCGCGGCAGTGTGACTTTGTGTCGCCAGGCAAGGGAGTTTAGGTAATGGATCGACGGGTGAGACTTGGTTTGGTGAGCTTTTTGGTCGCGCTTCTCACGATGTCTGCGGTTCCTGCACTGGCCCAGCATGGGGCACCCGCGCAAGCTTCCGAGGCGGCCTACAACGGCTCCTACTATAAGCGGCAACTCTATGTCGTTACCGATATGGAGCGGGCCTTGACCCTTTGGCGCGACGTGCTTGGGCTACAGCCTGGGGCGATCACCACTTCGGGCCCCAATTCCTACTCGCGTGAAGTGTTCAATATTCCCGCAGAAGCGCAGATGCGCTTTTGTACCTTAAGCGCCGGGCCGACGCAGGTGCGCACCTTGGCCCTGCTGGAAGTCAAAGGCGTTCCTTTGCCACCCAAGACCGGCATTCGCACTACCGGGGCTGTTATCAATGCCAATGGCCGTTTGGCAGAGATAATCAGTAAGGCCAAGGCCATGGGTTTGACGGTATTTGGTCCACGTGTCTTGGCGTCTGTTGGTCAAGGCGACGGAACCGAGCAAGGCTTCCTCGACTGGGATGGCAATGTGATCGTGCTTTACGAATATCCAAAGTCTGATGCGCCTAGCATTCGGTAGTGCTCTTAACCAAGGCAATTCGGGTGCGCTTAGCGAAGGCGCGCGCCCAGCTTCGCCGCTGCTGCAATGATCTTTGTACTGACGGCTTCGATCTCTGCATCGGTCAAGGTTCGTTCGCGCGGCTGTAGAGCCACTTCAAGGCCCAGTGAGACTTCCCCTTCCGCGACGCCTTGGCCCTGATAGCGGTCAAACAGACTCACGTCTGAAATCAGAGTCTTATCGACTTGCGCTACGGCGCGGATAAGGTCGCCTGCAGGCAGATCAGCCTTGGCGACAAAGGCAAAATCGCGGGTCAATGGCATGAAGGCAGAAGCCTCTAGCTTGGCTTTTGTCTTGCCCGCTTTCACTTTGGCGGGGGGCAAAGCGTCCAAGAATAATTCAAAGCCATAGACTGGCCCATCGACGCCCAGTTCCTTTAGAACGCGTGGATGAAGTTCACCAAACTCGGCCAAAATCGTCTTCGGGCCAAGCTTGAAACTGCCTGAACGGCCAGGGTGCCACCAGGCGCGCGCGCCTTGAACCGTTTGCATTCCGCCGGTCGACGCGCCCATGGCGTCCAACATGGCCAGAACATCAGCCTTTACGGTGAAGACATCTGGTTTCAGGGTGCCACTCCAATGGCGGATAGCCCCGCGTGTGACGCCTGCAATGACCATTTCCTGATCCTTGGGGCCATCGCCCTTATAGATTGGACCCGCTTCAAACAGAGCGAGATCGCCAAAGCCACGGTCGGCGTTACGTTGTGCGGCAAGCAGCAGATGGATCAGGGCGCTAGGCCGCATGCAATCGAGATCTGAAGCAATCGGGTTTGCCAAAACCAAGGCCCCGCCACCTTGCGCCGCGCCAAATAATTCACATGTTGCACGGCTGGCAAAGCTCCAGGTCACGGCCTCCATCCAGCCGCGAGCAGCCAAACTTCGACGGCCAACGCGCACGCGATTTTGTGCCGGGGTCAATAAGGGCTCTTTCCGACCTTTGCGCTCTGGCAATTTCGCCGATGGTAAGCGGTCAAAGCCTGCGATGCGGGCGATATCTTCAACAAGGTCAGCTGAACCCGCCACATCGCGCCGCCAGCTTGGTACACCGACTTTGCGGAGGCCAGCGCCAGTTACTTCTGGCGAAAAGCCCAAGGCGGACAAGATGGTATCAATCTCGCTATCGCTGAGGTCTAAGCCCGTCAGACGATGGACTTCTTTGGTCGCAAAGGACACGGCCTCTGGTGCTGCGGGCGCGTCGCCTGCAACGACGACTTCTGAAGCCGTTCCGCCACAAAGCTCAAGTATCATGGCGGTGGCAAGCTCTAGCCCATCCACCATGAAGCCAGAATCCACGCCGCGCTCAAACCGGTATTTCGCATCTGATTGAATGCCTAAAGCACGCGCAGTTTGGGCGATCGAAAGCGGCGCAAACAAAGCGCTTTCGACAAAAACGTCGACGGTGTC
>CALRLV020000076.1:0-10286 GCA_943368895.1 Ferrovibrio terrae | reverse complement strand
CCAACCAACCAAAGAGCACGGCTGCGGCAGCCGAGCACTTCGCTCAGTTTTTGGCACGTGGAGAGGCGTAAAGCACTGCACCATTGCGTTGATCAAACCCCATACCCAACAAAATAAGCAGACTTTTTCGAAAAAACATCGCAGAAAGTCCTTAACTTAGGGTCAAATGAACGCAGGCTTTTTTATTTAAGCTCCTATAATGTCAATCGAAATCTAGAGTAGTGAACGGATCTTTGGGCCGAGTCCCGAAAGACAGGATAAAGCTCAGTCACACCAACCAATTTTTCGCCAACAAGGCGAATATTAAACTGTATTTAAAAAGAAAATTTCACTCAACCGCAAACGAAGCGATTTCTTCGCGCAACTGGCCAATACCTAAGTTCTCATGCGACGAGATGGGCAAAACCTCAGGATGTGCAGCCGGACGCTTCTTTAAGGCCTCCCGAGTAGCCGAAAGTACCGCATCAAGCTCACCCTTTTTCAATTTGTCGACCTTTGTCAGGATGATTTGATACGACAAAGCCGACGTATCCAGCATGCGCATGACCTCTAGGTCATTTGGCTTCAAACCATGGCGGCTATCGACCAGAACAAAGGCCCGCTTCAAGGTAGCGCGCCCCCGCAGGAAGTCGCGTGTTGCCTCATTCCAGCGCGCGATCTCGGTCTTGGATGCTACCGCATGGCCATAGCCCGGCAAGTCAACAATCCGAATACGCTCCACCTCGTCCTTGCCGGCGATTGCAAAGAAGATCAATTCACGCGTCCGCCCGGGTTCTGACGATGCCCGCGCAAGCCCCTTGCGGCCAACCAGTGCGTTCACCAAACTGGATTTGCCGACATTTGACCGCCCGGCAAAGCACACTTCTGGAGCACCCATTGGCGGCAAGTCCGACATGGTCTTCGCAGCCCAGAGGAAGCGCGGCTCCAAGCGAAACAAGCGCTCCCCCGGTGGGAGGTCACGCATTGGAGCCATGGGTTCAGACATAATCAGGCCGTCTTCTTCTTGCCAAGCTTGGCAAAGAACTCGTCAATCGGGTTTGACGTGCCTGATCGCTTCGAGATCACATATTGCTGTACGATCGTCAGCAAATTGGACCAAGTGTAATAGATGACCAGGCCCGAGCCAAAGCCTGCGAAGACGAACACAAAGATCCACGGCATGAGCGCAAAAATCTGAGCCTGCATCGGATCGGTCGCCGTTGGCTGCATCTTCTGCAACAACCAAAACGACACGCCATACAAGATTGGCCAAGCACCGATCGCCAGGAACGTCCCGATTAATGGGAGGGCTGTTGGATCGAAAGGAAGCAGGCCGAACAGATTAAAGATTGTGGTTGGGTCCTTAGCCGACAAATCGGGAATCCAGCCGTAGAAGGGCGCATGGCGCAATTCCAGCGAGATGGAGAGAACTTTGAACAGCGCAAAGAAGATCGGCATTTGAAGCAAGGCTGGGATACAGCCTGCCACCGGATTGATCTTCTCGGTCTGGTAAAGCTTCATGGTTTCTTGCTGCTGGCGCTGCATGTCGGCAGCAAAGCGCTCTTTGATTTCAGCCATCTTAGGCGCGAGATCCCGCAGTTTCGCAAAGCTCTTATAGCTTGTGTAAACCAGTGGGAATGTGACGACCTTGATGACCACGGTCACCATCAAAATGGCGACACCAATGTTGTTGGCAACCAAACCATTGAAGAACATCAACATCGCGTAAAACGGTTTGGTCAGGAACCAAAAGATACCCCAGTCCACCGCGTCCGCAAACTCGTGCAAGCCCAATTGCTTCCCAAGCGCACGCAATTCCGACACCCGCTTCGATCCAGCGTAGAGTTGCTGGGTTGTCGTCACGCTTTGGCCGACGCCTAGCGCGACCGGGGCAACCAAGTAACTCGATTCAAAAACCTCTTCATTCGGCAATTGGGTGACTTTGAACGCCCCCTCAATCTTGGCCTTTTGATCAGGAATGAGGGCTGCGAGCCAATATTTGTCCGTGAACCCAAGCCAACCGCCAACGGATGCTTGCTGAAGGGCTTCGCCCTTTTCAAGCTTCTGATACGTTATCTTTTTGAGTTTGTTGTCAAACATCCCCACCATGCCTTGGTGGTTGACGGGATCAGGTGGCTCTTTGGTTTTGGAATGGCGACGTATCGCGCCGTAAGGCTGCAATGTAACCGGGGCCGCGCCTGCGTTTGCAACCGTATCGGTGACCGTAAAGAGATAATTCTTATCGACCTTTACCACGCGCTTGAACGTTAGGCCTTGGCCGTTGTCATAGGTTAAGGTGATGGGTGTGTCAGGCGTGAGTTTCTCGCCAGGAATGGCCTTCCAAACGGTGTTAGGGCCAGGAAGTGCGCCGGCGCTGCCATCGGGTGCCGTAAAACCAAAAAAGGCATAATAACCGTCTGCCGTACCTTGAGGATGCAGCAGAGTGACTGGTTTGGAGTCTTTCTTGATCGTGTCCTGATAGCGCTTCAGGACCAAATCATCGAACCGCGCGCCGAGCGTGGAAACCGTACCGCTGACAGCATCCGCATCAATATTGATGCGCTCGCTAAGACCCAAAGCATCGGGACGGCTGACCGGCTGTCCTGACGACGCTGCGGCTTGAACTGGCGTGACAGTTGGTTGAGCAGCGGCCGTTTTTTGTGCAGCGGCTTGCGCCTCCCGCTTCTGCGCCATTTCTGCCAATCGGGCCTTTTCACGCGGCATCTCATAGAAATATTGAAAGCCAAGCAGGATCGCCAATGACAAGGCAATCGCGATCGCGAGGTTCTTGGTATCAGGCGCTGAGGGTGGCGGAGACATAGGAGACGGGGACATTGGGGTCCTTGCTATCAGCTTCTAAGGTGCGGCTGTGGCGGTTGAGACAGGTGGAGGAGCAGACTTCGCCGACAGCCTTAAGAACAGGGCAGTCAGGTCGTCAAGCAAAGCAGGCCATTCCGCTGTCACAGTTGCAGTACGTGCGACAGCTACATAGTCAAAACCCGGCCGACCATGAAGTGGCAATAGCTGTAACATCGCTGCGCGAAGGCGGCGGCGGGCCCGATTGCGCGTTACGGCATTACCGACCTTCTTAGATGCTGTCAGGCCATAACGGATAAGGCCTTTAGTCTCAGCAGCCACGTCGGCGGTAGGCCTAGCCTGCAATAACACAAATCGCCCAGCGGCCTTACGACCCTGAGCGACATGCAAAAACTGACGACGAATGGTCAGCCGATCAATAATAGGAGGCGGACTAGCGGACATGGAACTGCCCAGGCCGCCGGTAATCCTAAGCGCTCAGACGCTTACGGCCCTTGGCGCGGCGGCGAGCCAAAACCAGGCGACCGCCTTTGGTGGCCATACGGGCGCGGAAACCATGGCGACGAGCGCGGACGAGGTTAGATGGTTGAAACGTGCGTTTCACGGCAGTTACTCCTGGCGGACAACCGCCTTGATAGAGAAGAAATTTGAACGCGCGCTGTTACAGAGCGCTTGGCTAAGAGTCAATCTCTGCACGCAGGGCGGAGGCAGGGTTTGGCGGCCTAGAACTGCTTTCTAAAGCTCAACTCCACAGAACGGCCACGCGGGGCCAGCAAAGCCTTCTGATAAGCCTCGGGCGTATTGCCAGCTGTGTCGCGGACACTCTGAACGGCATCAGTCAAATTATCGACCCGCAAGATCAGGCGTGAGCCCTTCAAGAAGGGTGCCTTTTTGACCCATTGTGGCCGCGCTTCAAAATTCAAGAAGCCGCGCAAATTGAAGGTGAACTGGTCGTCGAAATAGAGGTCCGTCGCACCGGGAACGCCGCTCGCGCTCGCAATAATCTTGCTCTCGCCACGCCATTCGCCAAAAGCCCGGAAGCCAATTCCCATGTAGGACCAGCCGCCATTAAACTCGACCGTGTGACGGCGCGATCCGCCACCATCATCAATCGCCGCGCCATCGAGCAAGTCGAGTTTTGGCAAATTGGGGGCCAAAACGATCGAATCTTCTAGTTTGATCGCGTGAAAGATGGAAATGCTCCATCGGCCGGCTTGACCACCTGGGCCGCCTCCTGGACCGCCGCCAAAGCCCCCTCCGAAGCCGCCGCCGCCAAAGAATACGCCAGGAGGCGGACCGCCACGTCCGCCACCAAAGCCACCCGGTGCACCCGTCGCTGGACGCTGACCCGATCCTGGAGGTGTTTGTCCAGTTGCAGGTGCTGTCGCTTGGCCCGCGCCTGCACCCGTAACCGCCCCGTTCTCTGGTGGCCGGCTCGGCCGCTGGTTTGTTGGGCTAGTTTGGCCAGTAGCAGGGGTGGTAGCTGGCGCAGGTGGTCGGGGGCCACCGCCAAATCCACCGGGGCCGCCCGGGCCACCAGGCCCACCGGGGCCGCGCCCAATTTGGGGGCCAAAGCCCTTGGAGAAAGAAAAGCCATAGCGCAAAATCGTGCTATCGGCCGAATCATAATTGATCGGGCGCTGATCAATCCCCGTCAAAACACCGGCGCTATTACGTTCAAACCGTCGCGGATATGCGGCCTCCAAAGCAGGAGTTAGCAAGGGAAAGGAGGCGACCGTATCTTCGCTGGTATTCATCGCATAGCTCAGTGTGAGGTCGAGGCCCTCAAACTTCGCAGGCGAGTAATTGACGCTAAAAGTGGTGTCTGCGCGGCTTTCTGCTTTCAGGCCTGAATTACCGCCGCTGGTGCGGTTAACCAAAACAGTCTGGCCGCTTTGGAAGTCAAGCACCGCTGAGCCCGGCGTCACCAGGACTGGGTTGCCCAATTGCTGAATGCTGGGTGCCGCCTCTGAGGCGTCATATGCTACGGATAGACGCACCGTCGAGATCGGGGACCAATTCACCCCGAGCCCACCGCCTTGAAGACCGCCAAAGTCCGACAGGTCGGTATAGAAACCATTCACGCTGAAACTCACGTCGCCGAACTTTTCGCCAAAGCCCGAACGCCGACTGGTTACGGGGATTGAAAGATTACCTCGCGCAGTGACATCCCCTCGGCTGAGATTGGTCAGCGTCACAGCTCCATTGCGTGTGGATTCTGAGTCGAGCTGGCGATCCTGATAGCCAATGCGGAAAGATCCCCGAATTGGCCCAGCTGGCACATCGATAAGCGGGCCTGTCGTGTTATAAATCGCTTCGAAGATACTAGCCGTGGAATTGGCTGTCTGGGGCTGTGTTAGGGCAGAGAGTGTCTTGGTAGAGGATTTGGTCTGGTCGGCAGAGCCTGTGGCCGTCCATTGCCAGCCGGCGGTTGTGCCATTGACGGTGACAGCCGCACGCGACGTATCCACCTTAGAATTGCGCTCGATGGGTGTGTTTGCGACAGGTAGGCCTGTCGGACTTATCGCCAAGCCCAGCAGGCTTTGACTTTCATTTGAGTCAAAGCGGAGATCGAACGTAGCGCCCATCGACTTGCCGAAATTCCGATTGTAGCTGATGCCCAGCTCTGCCGCGCTTGTCTCTGGCAAGAGCGTTCTGAACGCAGAGCTGGACGGGGCTGCAGCGCGGCGCACACCACGCTCGGCTTCGGTGACGCTATTCTGGCTGGAAACTTCACTATTGATCGACAACCGCCCCTTGGCACCGATATTTAAGATGCCCAATTCAAGTTCGCCGCGCGATTGCTCGCCCTCGGCGGCTGTTCCAGCCGTAATTTCTGTGGTGATGGCGCGGAATTTGTCTTTCAGAATGAAGTTGATGACTCGCTGATCTGCTGAATAACCATATTGTAGGGCGGTAGATTCAGGGAAGATCTCAACGCGTAGAATGGCCTCAGACGCAAGGCCCTGAACCTCACGGAAGCTGCCGATGCGTCGCCCATTCAGCAAGATGACAGGTGGGCCACTTCCGCGTCCACGGCCCGAACCGGCACGAGGGCCTAAAGCGGCGAGCACTTCGGCAACGTTGGACGCCCCCAAGGCAGTGATTTCAACGGTGTCCAACGTGGTTTCAGGCACAGCATCGCCCGGCACGGAATTGGGGCCACGCTGAGCTCGCACCACAATTTCCTCAACCGGCTGGTCTTCTTGAACCGCAGAAGGCGGGTCGACAGGTTGGACTGTGACCGGAACCGCCGCGGTCTTAGCTGGCTGGATCTGCGCAGTTTGCGCCAGAAGTGGCGTGGACAAGCCTAAAGGCAAAAGCGCAGCCGCACTGCTTAAAAGTGCCAAACGAATGGACATCGGGGAGACCTATTTTTCTTGTTGGACGGCTATAAGCCACCCAGATGGATTTTTGCTTAGCGTATTGAACGTAGCTATACGTCTATTCCGTCGCAGAAGATGATGACAAAGTTGTTATGGCAAAAATGGGCCCCATTGGCCCATTCTGCCCAAGGGGCAGGCAGTGCTGGTTTCACATATAGGACTTCAATTTCGGGCTGAAAGATGACGAGCACTTTCCATCGACACCTCCTCATGATCGAAGGCCCCATTGGTGCCGGAAAGACGAGCCTCACTATGCGGCTTGCCGAGCAGTTAGAGGCCAAAGGTCTAGAAGCGCGCGCGTTTTTAGAATTTGACCCAGACCATCCCATCAGGACTGAGCAAGTCGACCTTTTAGTGGGCCGAGAGCCGGCACCCAAAGCCTATGGTCTTGATCCCTGGGCTCGGCTGGCTGCCCAATGTGTTGTCAATCGGGGGGTGGTGCTGTTGGATGCGACGTTAATCCAAAACACTTTATTGCCCGCCTTTGCCGACGGTGCATCAGAGGCGCAATTGGTGCACCTTGCGACGACGCGCTTGGCCGCTGTGGCAAAAGCCAAACCGATGGTCGTGTATCTGCATGTGGACGATATGGCAGCGCACCTCGAAAGCCTCCACAAATCTAGCAGCCGAGATTGGTCGGCACGTAATTTGGCTTGGATTGATGGAACTGAATGGGCGAAGGCGAAGGGCAAAAAGGGCATCGCGGCACTGATCGACTTTCATGACGCTTGGCAGACTTGGATTGAGGCGTGGCTGGCACAGCAGGGTGATACAAGTCTGGTCCTGACTGCGCATAGCTTAGAGATTGGTCCCTTAAGCCAACTTGTTTTAAAACATGCAGCTAAACCCAGTTAAATGAAGCTGTTTTGCCACTTCACCTGACGAGAAACGTTGACGAAGCGGTCGCTCTCTTCCATGTCACAGACAAGTAATTTGGGGATGAGCATGGCAGGCCCACAAGCACACGATAAGCGACCATTGTCGCCACACCTGCAAGTCTGGCGTTGGCACGTGACGATGGCGACATCGATTTTCCACCGAGCATCAGGGGTTGCCCTGTACCTAGGCGCGATGGTGTTGACCGCTTGGGTGATGGCGCTGGCGAGCGGGCCTGAGGCCTATGGAGCTTTCATGAGCTTTCTGATGAGCCCGCTTTGCCTCTTAATCCTTTTCGGCATCACCGCTGCAGCTTGCTACCACTTGGCCAATGGCATCCGCCACCTCGCGTGGGATGCTGGCAAAGGCTTTGACCCGAAAGTGTCGACCGCGACGGGTTGGGCGACCATTATCGCTGGTGCGGTCGGGGCTGTTTTGGTTTTTGCACTCGCATTTTTGGCTTAGGAGGCAGACGATGACTCATTCATTACGGACGCCATTATCTCGCGCTCGCGGCCTTGGATCAGCCAAGCATGGTGTAAGCCATTTCATCCAACAACGCGCCACCGCGATTTTCCTCGCCGTCTTGCTGCCTTGGTTCGCGCTTTCGATCTTACTGGGCACGGACGGCAGCTATGACAGCGTCATCAGTTGGATGCAGCACCCACTGAACGCCGCTGGCACAGCTCTTTTGGTGCTGACGGGCCTCTTCCACATGCGCCTTGGCATGCAAGTCGTGATTGAAGACTATGTCACAGGCGCTGTTGCGCGCACTGTATCTTTGCTCGCCAATACGGCCATCCCCGCTATCTTAGCAGTCATCGCGATCCTTTCGGTCGCCAAAGTATTCGTTGGAGCTTAAGCCCATGACGGCCGACTATCAGTGGAATGACCATACGTTCGATGTTGTTGTGGTGGGTGCAGGCGGTTCTGGATTGCGTGCTGCCTTGGGTGCCGCGCAGGCTGGTTTGAAAACGGCCTGTATCTCGAAAGTCTTTCCAACCCGATCACATACGGTGGCGGCACAAGGTGGCATCTCGGCAGCTTTGGGCAATATGGGCGAAGATGACTGGCGCTGGCATATGTTCGACACCGTCAAGGGGTCTGACTGGCTGGGCGACCAAGATTCCATTGAATATCTGACCCGAAACGCACCTGCTGCAGTATATGAGCTCGAGCATTGGGGCGTGCCTTTCTCGCGCACTGAGGACGGCAAGATTTATCAGCGCGCTTTTGGTGGCATGACCCGCAATTATGGCGAAGCGCCTGTGCAACGCACCTGTGCGGCAGCTGACCGTACCGGCCACGCCATCCTGCACACGCTTTATGGCAACTCGCTGAAATATGACGTCGAGTTTTTCATTGAATATTTCGCCCTTGATCTGATCATGGATGAAACGGGTGCTTGTATTGGTGTCACCGCGTGGGAATTGGCCACGGGCAAGCTGCACCGTTTCCGCGCCCAGCGTACGGTTTTGGCAACAGGCGGTTATGGCCGTGCTTATTTCAGCTGCACCAGCGCCCACACCTGCACCGGTGATGGCAATGCGATGGTCTTGCGGGCGGGCCTGCCTCTGCAGGACATGGAATTTGTGCAATTCCACCCAACCGGCATTTATGGCGCTGGCTGCCTAATCACTGAAGGGGCACGCGGCGAAGGCGGCTATCTCACCAATTCCGAAGGGGAGCGCTTTATGGAGCGCTATGCACCAACCGTAAAAGACTTGGCCCCACGGGACATGGTCTCACGCGCCATGACGATGGAAATCCGCGAAGGGCGTGGCGTTGGCCCCGGCAAAGACCATATCCACTTACATCTCGACCATTTGGACCCGGCCATTCTGGCCCAGCGTCTACCCGGCATTTCGGAAAGCGCCAAAGTCTTTGCTGGCGTGGATGTGACCAAGGAACCGATCCCGGTTCTGCCAACCGTGCATTATAATATGGGCGGCATCCCAACCAATTATCATGGCGAAGTGCTGACCAAGGTTGGCGGCGACCCAGACCAAGTTGTGCGTGGCCTGATGGCCGTGGGCGAAGCGGCTTGTGTGTCGGTGCATGGGGCTAACCGTCTGGGCTCGAACTCCTTGATCGACCTGGTGGTGTTTGGCCGCGCTGTTGGATTGCGTTGTGGTGAAACCGTGCAAACCGGTGCCCGCCAACCCGAAATCACCAATGCCATGACCGACAGCCATTTGGCGCGTCTTGATCGCTTCCGCCAAGCCAAGGGCTGCACGCCGACGGCAGCGCTGCGCTTGCAGATGCAAAAGGTGATGCAGAACCATTGCGCCGTTTATCGCGAAGGCCAAACCTTGGACGAAGGCTGCAAGGAAATGGACAAAGTGTTCTCCGGTGCGCCAGATATTGCCATCACGGACCGCTCCATGATCTGGAACTCTGACCTGGCCGAAGCCATGGAATTCGACAATTTGTTGAGCCAAGCCATGGTGACCATGTATGGTGCCGCCAATCGAACCGAGAGCCGTGGTGCCCATGCCCGCGAAGACTATGCGGACCGTGACGACGTCAATTGGATGAAGCACACGCTGACCTGGTATGATGAAGCAACAGGCTCCGTCAAAATCGACTATCGCCCTGTGCACATGAACACCATGAGCAACGACGTCGCGACCATTCCACCAAAGCTGCGGGTTTATTGATCGGAAGCGGGGGCCTACCCCCCCTTATCGATGGGAATGCGACTTGCTACGTGGTCGTCGTCGCCCGAAGACCAATTGCGCCGCCTAAGACCATGACAATGAACAAATACTGGAGTGGGCTTAGCTTCTCGCCAAACGCGAACACCCCAATAGCCGCCGCAGCTACGATGCCGACGCCTGCCCAAATGGCATAGACTACACCGACTGGGAGCGCCTTCATGGCGGGCGCTAAAAACCAGAAGCATGCAGAATAGCAGAAAATCGACAAGGCACCCCAGTGCCACTTTTCAAAGCCATTGGATAACTTGAGTAAGAAGGTGCCTGTTACTTCAAGCGCAATCGCACAGGCCAAAAATATCCACGCATTCATGGTCCAATCTCCCGGGCTCTTTGGCTGGTTTGGATAATGTCTTCTAAGAAGGCGACGTGTTCCCGAAACGCTTGCCTTCCTGAGACCGTCAATGACACCCAAGTTCGGCTTCGGCGACCAACCGCTTCCTTGATAACTGAAATAAAGCCTGCCTTTTCGAGTGTTTGAAGGTGCGCCCCGAGGTTGCCGTCGGTTGCA
>CALRLV020000075.1:0-10301 GCA_943368895.1 Ferrovibrio terrae | reverse complement strand
GAAAGCCAGTTTGCCACCAATCATTTGGGTCACTTCCAATTGGTCGGCCGCCTGTGGGACAATCTGGTCGCAGCCAAGGGCGCACGCGTCGTATCGGTCTCGTCGATTGGTCACCGCATTGGCGCGCCTGACTTGAATGACCCGAATTTTGAGACCACGCCCTATGACAAATGGGTGTCCTATGGCCGCGCCAAAAGCGCCAATAGCTTGTTCGCGGTTGAGTTGGATGCGCGCGGCAAAGCCCATAATATCCGCGCCTTCTCGCTGCATCCCGGCGGCATCATGACAAACCTACAGCGCCATTTGCCGCAGGAAGAAATGATTGCCATGGGCTGGATGGATAAGGACGGCAATCTGAACCCTCTGTTCAAGACGCCAGAGCAGGGTGCGGCTACCAGTGTCTGGTGTGCGACTTCGCCTCAATTGGAAGGGTTGGGCGGCGTCTATTGCGAGGATTGCGATATCGCTGTGCGCCATGTTGCAGGCGGAAAAGCCCATGGTGAAGTGCGCGACCACGCTGTGGACCAAGATGCCGCCCGCGACCTTTGGACCCTGTCAGAAAAATTAACTGGTGTTTCATACGGTTAAATCCAAAAATCAACAAAGCATCGATGATTACCTAAAATAAGACTCGACAAGATCAAAACAAGAACATAGGCTTATCTTATTCGCAGCGCAACAGAAGGCAGGGCGTGTGATGAGATTATCTAAGTCTATGAAATTAATTGGTTTGTTTGGCGTTGTTGTGGCAATTACGGCCGCTGCCCCCAGCTTTGAGCGCGGGGAAGCGGGCAAGGTCAGCAAAGTGCTCGACGGGGATAGTTTTGTCCTCGACTCTGGGCTGGAGGTGCGCCTCGCCGAGGTGGAGGCACCGCGCGTTCGCCCGGGCGACATCTGGGGCCCACGGGCAACGCAGGACCTTGAACGTCTGATTTTGGGCAAGAGGGTTGAGTTGCGCTATGATGGTCTGAGGCGAGATCGCCGTGGGCGGGCGATTGCCCATGTGTTTGTGCCGCAAGGCTTAGGCAAAGAGGCAGTCTGGGTGCAATCAGCCTTGCTTAAAAATGGTCTCGCGCGGGTTCACACTTATGCCGACAACCGCCGCGCGATTGGCGACCTTTGGCAAGCAGAACGGGAAGCACGGCGGGCTGGCAAAGGCATTTGGACCGCAAGACCTTATCAAGTCCGCTTTGCTACCCCCGAAGCGCTCCAAGGCGGCTTCAACAGCTTTCAACTGATGGAAGGCAAAGTGGAGAAGGCCAGCCAGCGCGGCAAGGTCATTTTTCTGAACTTCGGGACCGACGAGAAGACAGACGTTACGGCCATTGTGCCTGAAACGGCATTCCCACGCTGGCGCGGAGGTGCGCAAGACATACTGGCCCTACAGGGCCGCACCATCCGCGTGCGCGGCTATGTGCGCAATTCTAACGGCCCCAGCGTCTGGGTCGACCATCCCGAACAGATTGAGTTTATCATGGCACCCGCCGGACCACGCCAGCAGGCAAGCTTAAAGCCGTAAGGGGACAGTCCGGATACGGCAGGGGCGGATGAGCCTCTTCGCTTAGGGCTCACCCTCAAACCGGGGAAACGGGGGCACCACCCTTGCGGGCCTTGATCAAGCGTCCAGACATGCCCGTCACCTCGCCCATGGCTTTCAGCGGCGACAGGTTTGGCTCGGCGGGCTGTCCACGACCAAGGCGGTAGAATTGGCTATAATACCAGTAGATTCCAGCAAAGCCTTGGATGGTGCGGATCAGTTTGATGGGGGACTTGGGCCCGAAGAAGCCTGGCCGCTCTTGCAGCTGTTGTTCCCAAGCCGGCAAATGGTCCTTTGTGCCGTCAAGAAGCGCATTGGCGGCTTTGAGGTCGATGGTCAAAGGCCTCGCGATGCCGATGACGTCTACGCCTTCATCCAAAGCTGCCTGCATGCCGGCAAGAGAGCGCAAGCCACCGGTGAGCATAATGGGCATGGTGACTTCGCGGCGGAGGGTGCGGGCAAAATCGATGAAATAGGCCTCGCGCGCCAAAGTCGACGCGCTTTTGGTTGGGCGTGGCGCAGACGGGTCCAGGCCCTCCATCCCCATCATCTCAGGGGCTTCATAATTGCCGCCCGAGACTTCGAGCAGGTCCACACCCAGCTCTTGCAGCCATTTAGCCACTTGCACGGAGTCTTCGGTCGTCAAGCCACCTTTTTGGAAGTCTGACGAATTGAGTTTCACGCCAACGCCAAAACCCGCTGCTACGGCAGCCCGCGTCTGGCGCACCGCTTCAAGCAAGGGCCGCGCCCGGTTCTCGAGCGAGCCGCCGTAAAAATCGCTACGCTGATTGGCCAATGGATTGAGGAAGGACGACAGAAGATAGCCGTGGGCGGCGTGGATTTGTACACCTGTAAAGCCAATCGCTTGGCAGCTCAGCGCCGCTTGCACGAAGGCTTGGATAACGGCCTCAACTTCGCTTGCGCTCATGGCTTGAGGTTCGCCAAATTGACCACCCGGCAGACCCAATTTTACCGCGGAGGGGGCTTTTGGGTTTGGGTTGACCAATTTCTGAGTTTGTCGACCAGCATGGCTGATCTGAGCCCATAGATGGGTGCCGTTTGCAGTACCGGCTTGGGTCCAAGCGCGCAGCGCTGTTTCAGCCTCAGGCGTTGGCGCATTGGCTAAGACGACATTGCCCGGACGTTCGAGATGATCCGCATCGATGATTACATTGCCCGTAATCAGCAGGCCACAGCCACCTTCGGCCCAACCTTGATACAAGCGAACCAACCCGACGGTCGGCACGCCGCGACTGTCGGCCAAGCCTTCGGTCATCGCCGCTTTAGCCAGACGGTTCTTAAGGATTGCCCCACAAGGAAGCGTGAGAGGGGTCTGGATCGTCGTGGTCGCCATTGCAACTCTCCCGCTTGTTCGATTTGGGTGAAGCCTGTGGGTTCATCCAAAAAGACTACATTTGCATGACCCAGCCATCAACGGCCTTGCTGGCTTCGCGCATGGCTTCGGACATGGTTGGGTGGGCATGGCAGGTGCGCGCAATATCTTCGGCAGAGGCACCAAATTCCATGGCCAAGCAGGCTTCGCCAATCATTTCGCCAACACCAACGCCAATCATATGCACGCCCAAAATTCGGCGAGTTTCGGCATGTTCGAGGATTTTCACAAAGCCGTCGGTCTCGTGATTGGTGCGGGCGCGGCTATTGGCCATGAAGGGGAATTTACCCACTTTATAAGGCGTGCCTGCGGCCTTTAATTCTTCCTCGGTTTTGCCGACGCTGGCCACTTCCGGATTGGTATAGACCACGCCAGGAATGACATCGAAATTCACATGGCCAGACTTGCCCGCCATAATCTCGGCTACCGCTGCGCCTTCTTCTTCGGCTTTATGGGCCAACATCGGGCCATAGGTCACATCGCCGATCACATAGACGCCGGGCGCGGTGGTTGCCCAATGTGTAGACGGGATAAAGCCGCGTGCATCGGTGGCAATGCCCACCGTCTCAAGACCTAGGCCATCAGTATAAGGCTTGCGACCGATTGAGACCAAGACAACATCGGCTTCCAACACTTTGCCGTCGCCCCCCTTAGCAGGCTCAACCGTCACCTTGACGACAGAGCCAGTCTTCTCAACTTGGGTCACCTTGGTACCGAGTTCAAAGATAATGCCCTGCTTTTTCAGGATGCGCATGAATTGAGTTGAGACTTCGCCGTCCATCGTTGGCGTGATCCGGTCGAGATATTCCACCACCGTCACTTCAGCACCCAGACGACGCCAAACCGAGCCCATTTCAAGGCCGATATAGCCCCCGCCAATCACGATCATCTTCTTGGGCACAGCAGCCAGCTTCAAAGCGCCAGTGGAGGAGACAATCCGCTCTTCATCAATGGTCACACCCGGCAAGGACAGGATGTCAGACCCGGTCGCGATGACGATATTCTTGGTGGCGAGGCTGGAAACCGCGCCATCGGCGGCTGTCACATTGACCGTGCCAGCCCCTGCAATCGCGCCGGTGCCGACCAGATAGGTGATTTTGTTCTTCTTCATCAAGAACTCAACGCCCTTAGTCAGGCCATCAACAGCATCATCTTTTTGCGCCAGCATTTTGGTGAGGTTGAGCGAGACCCCGGTAACTTCAATGCCCATATCCGCAAAATGGTGCTGGGCGGCTTCATAGGCTTCAGAGGCATGCAACAGCGCTTTGGACGGGATACAGCCGACATTCAGACAGGTTCCACCCAAACGGCCGCGCTTTTCAACAATGGCGGTCTTCAGCCCCAATTGAGCTGCCCGAATGGCGCAATTATAGCCGCCTGGACCACCCCCGATGATGACGACGTCAAACTGTTCTGCCATGATAGAAGCTCCTGATTGGATGGTTTTAACGACCGCTCTTACGCCCCTTGGGCTGCAATCGCTACAGAGGGATAGGCCAAATTCTGCAATTGGCCGACTGAAAATTCCTTAGGTTAAAGCGCCTGTCAGCGTTAGCCAGAAGAAGAAGGTAAAACTTGCCAAGAGCGCGACACATTGAGCCGCATCGACCAGACGTTCAACCCAGCTGGTTTGTTCCAAGATCAAGTGGATATCCCGGCACGTCATAAAGAGAATGCAATCAATGGCCAGTGCCACACCCAAGGCCCAGAAGGCTAGTGAGCTTGAAAAGGCCAGTGCAACAAGGCTGGTGACTAAGGCGGCAATTGACGTGCGCCAGGCGACGGAGCGCCAGCCCATGGCGTAATTGGCCATCAGATCGAGATGATGCTGCGGTGTTTCTGAAAGCGCTTCCGGGACCGGGCCCTCGCCTTCCAGCACCTTGGTGACCTGCGACGAGAGCCACAGACCTAAGATGCTGGAGACAGCATAGAGAAAAACAATGATCCCGGCGAGGGTTAGCATTCAATCCATCCCAGCCCTAAAGCCTTGGTCACGAGGGGTGCGACCGTTTAGATGTCCAGCAACATACGCTCTGGATCTTCCAAGCATTCCTTGACGCGCACGAGGAAGGTCACGGCCTCTTTGCCGTCCACGATCCGGTGATCATAGGACAAAGCCAGATACATCATTGGGCGAACCATGATTTGACCGCCAACAACCATCGGACGATCTTGGATCTTGTGCATGCCCAAAATGCCCGACTGCGGCGCATTCAGAATCGGCGTGGACATGAGCGAACCATAGACCCCACCATTGGAGATGGTGAAAGTGCCGCCCTGCATGTCATCAATGGTCAAGGCACCATCGCGGGCCTTTTTACCCAGATCAGCAATGCCCTTTTCAATACCGGCGAGCCCTAAGTCTTCTGCATTGCGCAAGACAGGAACCACAAGACCCTTTTCGGTGCCAACGGCGACGCCAATGTCATAGAAGTTCTTGTAGATAATGTCGGTGCCATCAATCTCAGCATTCACGGCCGGCACGTCCTTCAGGGCAACCAAACAGGCCTTCACGAAGAAACTCATGAAGCCCAATTTGGCACCGTGCTTCTTCTCAAAAATGTCTTTGTATTTGTTGCGCACCGCCATGACATTGGTCATGTCGACTTCGTTGAAGGTCGTCAGCATGGCCGCAGTGTTTTGCGCGTCTTTTAGGCGGCGGGCGATGGTTTGACGCAGACGCGTCATCTTCACACGCTCTTCGCGAGCACCCAAAGCGCGGGGTGCGGAAGGCGCTACAGCAACGGGTGCGGGCGCTGCCGCCAAAGCTGCGACAGCGGCCAAAGCGTCGCCCTTGGTGATCCGGCCATCCTTGCCGCTGCCGGTTACGGCACTGGCTGGAACGCCTGCAGTTTCCAACGCACGCGCAGCAGAAGGCATCGGCTCATGGGTTGTTGCGGGGGCTGGAGCTGGCGCGGCGACGGGGGCTGGCGCTGGTGCCGGGGCGGCTGCAGCGGGCTTAGCTGCGGCCGGACTTGCGGCAGCACCGGCTTCGACGCGACCAATCACCATGCCGGGGGTCACGGTCGCACCATCTGTTGCCAAGATTTCCGCCAAAACGCCATCGGCAGGTGCCACAACTTCCAGGGCAACCTTATCGGTTTCGATCTCGACCAGAATCTCGTCCTTTTTGACCGCATCACCGGCCTTTTTCGACCAAGAACCAATCGAGCCTTCGGCAACGGATTCACCCATTACGGGGACGACGATATCGAGCATAAAACCTCCAGCGGAGTCAGAATGGTGAAGGGGCAACAGGCCCCCATGTAAGGATCGAAAACGAATTTTGCCAGATGATTAGTAGGTCATCGCTTCATTGAGGAAGGTCTCAAGTTCGCGAATATGCTTCTTCATCAAGCCAGCTGCGGTGGAAGCCGAGGCGGGACGACCAGCATAGGCCGCACGCTTGGCTTTGTTCTTTGTTTTGCCAAGAACCCATTCGATATTGGGCTCCATAAAGTTCCAAGCACCCATGTTCTTAGGCTCTTCTTGGCACCAAACGACATCAGCATTCTTGAAACGCGATAATTCGGTGATCATCGACTTGGCCGGGAATGGATAAAGCTGTTCAACGCGCAGGATAACCACATCGTTCAATCCGCGCTTTTCACGCTCTTCAAACAGATCGTAATAAACCTTGCCCGAGCACAGGATGACGCGCTTGATCTCTGAATCTTCCTTCAAAGTCACGGTCGTGGTCTCTGGGCGATAATGCGCATCGTCCCAAAGGATGCGGTGGAAGGACGAGCCGGGGCCCATTTCGGCCAAGGTCGACACGCAACGCTTATGACGCAGCAGCGACTTTGGCGACATGACGATCAAGGGCTTGCGGAACTGGCGATGGATTTGCCGACGCAGCACATGGAAATAGTTCGCAGGCGTGGTGCAGTTCACAACCTGCATATTGTCTTCCGCACACAACTGCAGGAAGCGCTCTAGGCGGGCTGACGAGTGCTCTGGCCCTTGGCCTTCATAGCCATGCGGCAACAGCATCACTAAGCCGCTCATCCGCAACCACTTACGCTCACCCGAGCAAATGAATTGGTCAATGACGACTTGCGCGCCGTTCACAAAGTCGCCGAACTGGCCTTCCCAAATGGTCAGGCTGTTGGGTGACGAAAGCGAATAGCCATATTCATAGCCCAGCACCGCTTCTTCCGACAAAGCGCTGTCGATGACTTCATATTGGGCTTGAGTTGGCGAGATGTTGTTGAGCGGGGTATAACGCTGTTCAGTCAATTGGTCGACGAAATGGCTGTGGCGATGCGAGAACGTGCCGCGGCAGGAATCTTGGCCCGAAAGACGTACAGGGAAGCCTTCGTCGAGCAGCGAAGCAAACGCCAAATGCTCACCCAAAGCCCAATCGACATTCTCACCCGTCTCAATCATCTTTTGGCGGGCCTGCACCACACGCTCAACGGTCTTATGGATCGTCAAATCGGTGGGGATATTGGTAATTTTGGTGCCCAAATCCTTCAACTTTTCAATCGAAAGATTGGTGTCGCCACGACGATCTTCACCCTCAGGCAAACCAAGGCCCGACCATACGCCATCCAACCAGTCTGCCTTGTTGGGCTTATAGGTTTTTGCAGCCTCAAACTCACTTTCGAGGAAAGCTTCAAATTCCTTGACTTCGGCCTCAACTTCGTCAGCGGTGACAATGCCCTGCTCAATCAAGCGGGCGGCATAGAGCTCACGGGTTGGCTTTTGGTTCTTGATCTTGGCGTACATGACGGGGTTCGTCATGGTTGGATCATCGCCTTCATTATGGCCAAAGCGGCGATAGCAGAACATATCTACCACCACGTCTTTCGCGAATTTCTGGCGATATTCGGTTGCCACTTTCGCCGCAAACACCACCGCTTCTGGGTCATCGCCATTCACGTGGAAGATGGGTGCTGCCACCATCAGCGCGACGTCTGACGGATAAGGTGACGAACGCGAAAAGCGCGGCGCGGTCGTAAAGCCGATTTGGTTGTTGACGATCAGATGGACGGTACCGCCGGTGCGGTGACCTCGGACGCCAGAGATGGCAAAACATTCTGCCACCACGCCTTGGCCAGCAAAAGCGGCATCGCCGTGCAATAGAAGCGGCATAACGGCGCGGAACTGATCGGCCTTTTCCGGCCCATGCGTCATCATCTTGGCGCGGCACTTGCCCAAAACGACGGGATTGACAATTTCGAGGTGAGACGGGTTGGGCGTCAGCGACAAGTGCACGCTATTGCCGTCAAACGCGCGATCCGACGACGCACCCATATGATATTTCACATCGCCAGAGCCACCGACATCGTCTGGTGTGGCAGAGCCGCCTTGGAACTCGTGGAAAATGACATGGTAGGGCTTGCCCATCACGGCGGACAACACGTTCAAGCGGCCACGGTGTGGCATGCCCAAAACAATGTCCTTCACACCCAAATTCCCACCGCGCTTGATGATTTGTTCCATCGCGGGGATGAGAGCTTCACCACCGTCCAAGCCAAAGCGCTTGGTACCTGGGAAGCGTTTGTGCAGAAATTTCTCAAAGGTTTCAGCTTGAATGACTTTGCTCAGGATCGCCTTCTTACCTTCATTGGTGAAAGCGATGCTTTTGTCTGGGCCCTCGATACGCTCTTGCAGCCAAGATTTTTCGGCTGGGTCCGAGATGTGCATGAACTCAATACCAACCGTCGAACAATAGGTGCGGTTCAAAACATCCAGCATCTGGCGGGGGGTGGCATATTCCATGCCGAGCACGAAATCGATGAAGATCGGCCGATCCATGTCTTCGGGACCAAAGCCGTAGGATTCTGGCTGCAGTTCTGGCTGAGGCTCACGGCCTTCATCTAAACCCAGCGGGTCCAGCTTTGCGGCTAAGTGACCGCGGATACGGAAGGCGCGGATCATCATTAAAGCCTTGATGCTGTCGCGCGTGGCGCGCATCACATCGACTTCCGAGACGGGCTTGCCAGCATTGGCGGGTGCGGCAGCGGCTTTTTCAGTCAGCTTCTTTTCGATCTTGGGCTCAATCAGCGCCCAATTGCCGTCCAGCGTGGCAACCCATTCGCCGACTTCCGACTTTGGCCAATCATTGCGCTTCCAAGAAGGGCCGCTAGCGGCGCGCTGTGCGTCGCCTGCCCCATCACCCATCCCGGCAAAGAAGCTGGCCCAAGACGCGTCAACCGACGCCGGATTGGCCGCCCATTTGGCGTATTGCTGCTCAATGAAGACAGCGTTGCCACCATACAGAAAGGAAGTGTCGAGGAGTGCTGAATTTTGCGCACTGCGCATGTCGTCTGCCATAAGCCAACCGTCCATTCGTGGGGACGGTCGGTCAGGGCGAAGGAAGTCGGCCTTGCCCGGCCGTCACACATTTACTTCTATATAGTCATTCGCTTTTCAGGCGACTGCTTTATTTATGCTTAAAGCACATCAACCCTTAAGAACTTCCAACAATGTTGAACCCAATGCAGCAGGCGATGGCGCAACGCGAATACCTGCGGCTTCCATGGCTGCAATCTTGTCTTCCGAACCACCTTTGCCGCCGGCGATAATCGCACCAGCATGGCCCATGCGACGGCCTGGAGGCGCGGTACGTCCAGCGATAAAGCCTGCCATGGGCTTCTTACGACCACGCTTGGCCTCGTCGAGAATGAATTGAGCCGCATCTTCTTCGGCGCTGCCGCCGATTTCACCAATCATGATGATGGACTGGGTCTCTGGGTCGGCCAGGAACATTTCCAACACGTCGATGAACTCTGTGCCCTTCACAGGGTCGCCGCCGATACCAACAGCCGTCGTTTGGCCAAGACCAGCGTTGGAGGTTTGGAACACGGCTTCATAGGTCAATGTGCCCGAACGGGACACGATGCCGACATTGCCCTTTTTGAAGATGGAACCTGGCATAATGCCGATCTTGCACTCATCTGGGGTCAAGACGCCGGGGCAGTTTGGCCCGATCAGACGCGACTTAGAGCGCTCCAACCGGCTTTTGACTTGCACCATGTCGGCAACTGGAATGCCTTCGGTGATGCAGACGATCAGTTCGATCTCTGCTTCAATGGCTTCAATAATGGCTGCAGCGGCCCCTGGGGGCGGCACATAGATCACCGTTGCGTCTGCGCCTGCCACATCCTTGGCTTCTTGGACCGAATTGAAAACAGGAAGACCCAGATGGGATTGCCCACCTTTGCCGGGACTGACCCCACCCGTCATGCGCGTGCCATAGGCAATCGCTTGTTCGGAGTGGAAGGTACCATTCTTCCCGGTGAAGCCCTGGCAGATTACCTTGGTTTCTTTATTGATCAGGATCGACATGAGGCCCTCGGCTTACAGCTAATATGTTGGCCGCCGTGTTAGCGCAGCCCGCTCCACTTGCAAACCGAAAGAGGC
>CALRLV020000074.1:0-10353 GCA_943368895.1 Ferrovibrio terrae | reverse complement strand
GCGCTTTTGGGCCGATTTATGCGGGGCCAGCCGCGAGCGGGTGACAGAAACCTTGTCGCGCGTCGGCCTTACCAAACAAGGCGACTTGCAAGGTGGGGTCTTATCGGCAGGCCAGCGCAAGCGCGCCGCCCTCGCCCGCCTCCTTCTGGAGGATCGTGCCATTTGGCTCTTGGATGAGCCTGCTTCCCCATTGGATCAAGAAGGCCGAGCCTTACTTGGAACTCTGCTCGACCAGCACGCAGGGCGCGGTGGCATTATCTTGGCCGCCGTGCATGACCCCCTGCCCGGTGTTACTGCCCGTGTCCTCAATCTCGGCGCGCGTGACAGCGAGGTGGTTGCATGAGCCTGCTGCGCGCCTGTCTGGCAATTCTAAGCCGCGAAGTTCGGCTTGGCTGGGGCGCCGGGGGCGGGGCGCTGTTATCGGCCAGCTTCTTTGCGGGTTCTGTCATGGTGGCCCCATTCGCTTTAGGTCCCGCGCCCGACACCTTGGGCAAGATTGGCCCGGGCTATTTGTGGCTGGCTTTGACATTGGCCAGCCTTGTGTCGCTGGAACGGCTGTTTCAAGCCGATCTGGAAGACGGCACGCTAGACCAAATGTTGCTTAGCCCGGTGCCGCATAGCTTGCAGGTCTTGAGCAAAATCATCGGCCAGTGGCTGGCGACCGCTGCGCCCTTGCTAGCCGTCAGCCCGATTGCCGCCCTTCTGGTGCGGGTGGAGCCTGCGGTGATCTTGCCGCTTTGCGCTCAATTAGCGGTGGGGAGTTTGGGCTTGTTCCTGATCGGCGCCATTGGTGCAGCCCTCGGGGCCAGCGTGCGGCGCGGTGGCCTTTTGGTCGCGCTTGTCGTCTTGCCACTCTATGCGCCAAGCGTGATTTTTGGTGCGAGTGCGGCGGCAGCCCTTGCCTCAGGCGGGGATTTTCTAAGCCAGCCATTTTTGTTTTTGTGTGCGTTGGTGCTGGCGGCACTGGCCTTCGCGCCGGTTGCAGCGGCAGCAGCAGTTCGTTTGCACGTGGATTGAGGTGGGCCTCCCCACAATGTCATCGCCGCTGAAGCGAGGTGGAGAGCGGGGACCTCAGAGGACTTTGCGGAACAAGGTCACGGATCGGCTTCGCCGTCCGGGATGACAAGTTTGGGAGCTTGAGGCTCATGTGGCCTCACCCTCCCGCTATTGCTCCATCGCCGCCTGAATCAAAGCCCTTGCCTCAGGGCTATTCCAATCGGCCTCGCCTGCGAGACGGGCGAGTTCTTTGCCTTGGCGGTCATAGAGGATGGAGGTTGGGAAGCCGCGTGCCTTTAAAGGGTAGACAATTGCCATTTTGGGGTCGTGATAAAAGGTGAGGCTGCCTTTGCTGAGTTCAGCCAATTCCTTCTTGGCGGCTTCAGCTTCATTGGCTTTATCGACGCTGATGGCGACGACTTTAAAGTCCTTGTCGCCTAGGCCTTGTTGCAGGGCAGCCAGCGTCGGCATTTCGGTGACGCAGGGTGCGCACCAAGTCGCCCACAAATTGACCAAAACGACTTTGCCGTGAAAGGCGCTAAGCTGGGTTGGTGCTCCGTCTGGGCCTGCGAAGCTGTTGGGTGGTTGGGGGACCGGATCTTTGGCGATCTCAAGGCCCTTTAAAGGACCGGCGGCAAAGGACGCAAAATCCTTCCCACCTGGAGAGATTGGCACTGCCCGATAAACTCCGTAAAGGATAATCCCGATCAACAAAGCCCCAAGCAGCGCCCATTGCGCCCGTTTGGGCTTCCCCGTTGTCACAGGTCCATCGCGCTCAGGTTGCTCTTCACTCATGTCGTCCTCAGATTCCTCTACCCCGCCCACTTCCGCCAAAGGTCAACAAATGTGGGGCGGTCGCTTTGCAGCCAGTCCCGATGAAACCATGAAGGCGATCAATGCCTCCATCGATGTCGATCAACGTATGTGGCGCGAGGACATCGCCGGGTCAAAGGCCCATGCTGCAATGTTGACCGCCACCGGCATACTTACGCAGGAAGATGGCCAAGCGATACAGGCGGGCTTGGATGAAATTGCTGCTGAAATTGAAGCGGGCACCTTCCCATTCTCCACCGATCTGGAAGATATCCACCTCAATATTGAAGCGCGCTTGACTGAGCGGATTGGCGATGCGGGCAAGCGCTTGCACACGGGCCGGTCGCGCAATGACCAAGTGGCCACCGACTTCCGCCTCTGGGTACGCCGGGCTTTGGGCGAAGCCGATGAGGCGCTTTTAGGCTTGATCCGGATATTGGTGATCCAAGCCGAAGTTCATGCCGACTGGATCATGCCGGGCTTTACACATTTGCAAACCGCCCAGCCGGTGACACTTGGTCACCATCTTCTGGCCTATGTCGAGATGTTCCAGCGCGACCGGGGACGGCTGCAAGCTGCCCTCACCCACGGCAATGAATCGCCCTTGGGCTCGGCTGCTTTGGCAGGCACGCCCTATCCGATCAATCGGGATCAGACGGCCAAAGCGCTCAGCTTTGACCGCCCAATGGCCAATTCGCTTGACGGGGTGGCAAGCCGCGATTTTGCGATGGAGGCCCTCAATGCACTCTCGATCAGTGCAGTGCATTTGTCGCGCTTGGCCGAAGAGATTGTGCTGTGGACCTCGTCGCATTTCCGCTTCGCGCGTTTGTCTGACTCTTGGTCGACGGGGTCTTCGATCATGCCGCAGAAGCGCAACCCCGATGCGGCAGAACTTGTGCGCGCGAAGGCTGCACGCATTGCCTCAAATGCCCAATGCCTCATGATGATCGTCAAGGCACTGCCCCTCACCTATGCCAAGGATCTGCAGGACGACAAGGCCATGACCTTTGAATCCTTTGATGCTTTTATGCTGAGTGTCGGCTCTATGGCAGGCATGATGCAGAGCGTCACCTTTAACCGTGACGCCATGCGCCAAGCAGCCACCTACGGCTATTCCACCGCGACCGACCTTGCCGACTGGCTGGTGCGGGTCCTCGATATGCCGTTCCGCGAAGCCCATCATGTGACCGGGGCTGTGGTCAAAGCAGCAGAGGCTGCTGGCATTGCGGAACTGTGTGATGTGCCCTTGGCGACCTTCCAGACAATAGAGCCGCGCATTGATGCCTCCGCGATTGCGCTCTTGTCGGTTGAGGCCTCGGTTGCCGCGCGAGATTCTTATGGTGGGACGGCACCCAGACGGGTTATGGAGCAGGTCAAGCGCCTGCGCCAAGCGCTTCAGTTAGATGCGTGATCGGCCTTTGATTGCTTGGCCATTTCGCTCTATAGCTGTGGCTCTTCCCCAATTTTGATTGCAAAGATATCACCTATGAAACTTCGCTTTGCCTTAGCTTGTGCCGCGCTCAGCCTGATCAGCGCCTGTGGAGTCAGCGGCTCGCTTGAAACCGCGCCACCCATGTGGGGGCCAGACCGCGCTGCCTATGAGGCAGAGCTTGCGAAAAAAGCGGCAGAAGAAAAGGCAAAGAAGGCTGCCGAAGAGGCTGAAAAAGCGGGCAATTCGTCTCCATCTACTGCGCCGCAATAGGCCTGCCATGCGCTTTTTTGATTATCGCGATGGCGCGCTCTACGCCGAGGACGTGCCGCTGGCGGAGATTGCCGACGCGGTTGGCACCCCAGTCTATATTTATTCCCGTGCGACCTTAGAACACCATTACCGCGTCTTCAAAGCGGCCATGGGCGATCTTCCGGTCCATATTTGCTATGCGGTTAAGGCCAACACCAATCGCGCGGTGATCGCGACCTTGGCAGCCTTGGGCGCTGGTGCCGATACCGTATCAGAAGGCGAAATCCGCCGCGCGCTGAATGCCGGTGTGCCACCGGACGGGATTGTGTTTGCGGGCGTGGGCAAGACCGACCAAGAATTGGCCTATGCGATCTCAGTCGGTGTTCGGCAGATCAATATTGAAAGCGCCAGCGAACTCGACCGGATTGCGACCTTGGCCCAAAGCTTAGGCAAGGTTCAGCAAGTCTGTATCCGCGTGAACCCCGATGTCGGTGCCGGCGGCCACGCTAAAATCACCACCGGCAAGGCAGACAATAAGTTTGGTGTCAGCTTTGATTTGGCCGAAGAGCTTTATGCCCATGCCAATGGCTTAGCCGGGGTCGAGCCTGTCGGTCTTTCTGTCCATATTGGCAGCCAGATCATCGACTTTGCCCCGATGGAAAAAGCCTATCAGAAGCTGGCTAATTGCGTTGTGCGGTTACGCGCTCAGGGTCTGACAGTCACCCGCTTGGATCTGGGTGGCGGGCTGGCAGCGACCTATGATGAGACGGTCAAAGGACCTGATCTTGCCGCCTATGGCGCAATGGTTCAGCGCGTGGTCGGCCATTTGGATGTCGAGCTGGAGTTTGAGCCCGGTCGCATGATCGCAGCGAACGCCGGTGTGCTTTTGTCGCGCGCCATCGTCACGAAAGATAATGGCGGCAAGTCCTTCTTAGTCGTCGATGCAGCGATGAATGATTTGATCCGCCCTGCTCTTTATGAGGCCTATCATCAGATGTTGCCTGTCAAAAAAGCCGATGACCACGACAATCTGGCCCCGCTCGATGTGGTCGGCCCTGTCTGCGAGACCGGTGACACCTTTGCCGAACAACGGCCTATGCCCACAATTGCTGCAGGCGAATTGCTCGCTTTCATGAGCACGGGTGCCTATGGCTTTGCCATGGCTTCGACCTACAATTCGCGGCCTTTAGCGGCAGAGGTCATGGTCAGCGGTGACCAATGGCAGGTAGTTCGGCCACGTCAGACGTATGAAGAGATGTTCGGGATGGAAACTTTGCCCGATTGGCTAGGAAACAAGACATGAGCACGCAAGAACCTGCACCCGCCCCGGCCCCTGCCGCAAAAGGGGGCGCAAGCTGGGTCCGACTGGTCAGTGACTTAGGCCCCGCTGTCGTCTTCTTCCTGTCCTATCAGCATGCCGAGAAAAACGGCGTACCCGAATTTGCACGCGCAATCAGTGGCGATCAGGCGGTGCTGTTTGCCACCCTCCTGTTCATACCAGCAGCCATCGCAGGCTTTGCCTTTTCCTATTGGAAAGAACGCACCGTCAGCCCGATGGGCTTGTTCACCTTTGCGATGATCGGGATTTTCTCAGGTCTCGCGCTGTGGCTTAAGAATGACATCTTTATCAAGATGCGACCGACCTTGGTTTATAGCCTGATCGGCCTGATCCTGTTGGGGTCGGTCTTGTTTAAGCGCAATGTGCTGAAGGCCTTGTTTTCAGGCGCACTCCACATGCCAGAGCCGGTTTGGCATGGCCTCGCCCAGCGTGCAGGCCTGATGTACATCGCCCTTGCCATCATCAATGAAGCGGTGTGGCGCACCCAGCCTTTGGCGACTTGGGTGACCTATAATACCTGGGGCGATATGGCGATTAATATGATCTTCTGGATCGTAAACTTTGCGCTTTTGGCCAAATACTTCACTGATGCCGACGGCAATCCCCTGCTCGACGAGCCCAAAGATAAAATCTAAAATTCTGGTAACAATTCTGCGTCTTGACCTCGGGCAGAAATGGTTATTTGTGATACCCACAAGATAGAGGGGACCACATGAACCGCCGTAACCTTTTGGCCGCCATTTCGACCACAGCTTTGGGATTTTTGACGTTGAACACATCCGCCCTCGCCCAAACCGCCGCTGATGCGGTGAGCAATGATCCCTTTTTGTGGCTCGAGGAAGTAGAAGGTGACAAAGCGCTTACGTGGGTACGTGGACAGAACGCGCGCTCGCTGCCTAAGCTGACGCAAGACCCCCGTTATGCCAAGCTTGAGGAAGACGCCCTCAACATCATTCGTGCCAAGGACCGCTTGACCTTTGGCTCTTACTCCGGCGGTTATGTCAGCAACTTCTGGCAAGACACCAATCATGTGCGCGGCATTTGGCGCCGAGCAGACTTTACCGCTTGGCGCTTGGGCAGCCCAGCTTGGGAAACCGTGCTGGACATTGACAAGCTGGCCAAGGATGAAGGCAAGAATTGGGTCTATCAGGGCAGCAATCCTCTCGACCCGCATGACATTTGGAATACCCGCTTGCTGTTGGACCTCTCCAATGGCGGTAAGGATGCCGATACCAAGCGCGAATGGGATGTGAAGACCCGTTCCTTCGTCGAAGGCGGCTTTGAGTTGCCGGAAGCAAAATCGGGCGCGGTTTGGGTCGATAAGGACACCCTACTGGTCTCCACCGACTGGGGTCCAGGCTCGATGACTGAAAGCGGTTATGCCTTTATCGTCAAGCGCTTGAAGCGCGGCCAAAAGCTAGAAGACGCGGTCGAAATCTATCGCGGCACCGAAAAGGACGTGGCAGTCGCGGCCTTCCGGGTCGATGACGGCACGCGCTATCATCACTTTATCAACCGCGCGCCCACCTTCTTCACAACCGAGACCTATTATTTGGAAGCGGACGGCAAGGTCGCCAAATTGGATCTGCCCAGCAAGCACAGCCTGCAAGGCCTTCGCGCGGGTCAAGTTTATCTGACGCTGCAGGAAGACTGGACTCCACGTGGGGCCAAGAAGACGATTGCCGCAGGCTCACTCGTCAGCGCACCCTTGGCCGCGTTGAAGGCCAAATCCGGTGCCATTGCGACAACCACCATCTATACACCTGGCCCGCGTGAGGCCTTGCAAGATGTGTCGCTGGCCAAGACGGGCCTTTACCTGACCCTTTCCACCAATGTGAAAAGTGCGGTTCGCTATTATACACAGAATGCAAAGGGCGCATGGTCGTTCAAGCCGGTTGCGTTGCCCGCCAATGGCGTAGCCTCTGTCGTGGATGCTGGCATACGCCAAGAAGAAGCTTTCTTCTCCTACAATGACTTCATTACGCCACCGTCGATCCTGTTTGCAGCTAAGCCAAGCGACAAGCCAGTCACGGTTCAGGCCCAAGCGGCCCGGTTTGATGCTTCCAACCTTGAAGTCAATCAGTATGAGGCGACCTCCAAAGACGGCACTAAAATCCCCTATTTTGTCATTGCAAAGAAGGGCTTGGTCTTGGATGGCACAAACCCAACGCTGCTCTATGGCTATGGTGGCTTTGAAGTCTCGCTCTTGCCCAATTATTCCGCGATGAATGGTAAATTGTGGAACGAGCGCGGCGGTGTTTATGTTCTAGCCAATATTCGCGGTGGCGGGGAGTTTGGTCCGGCGTGGCATACGGCAGGCCTGAAGGGCAAACGCCAAGTTATCTATGATGATTTCATCGGCGTCGCTGAAGATCTGATCGCGCGCAAAATCACTAGCCCACGCCGATTAGGCATTCAGGGTGGCTCGAATGGCGGTCTGCTCATGGGCGTGATGATGACCCAGCGGCCGGAATTATTCCAAGCCGTTGTCTGCCAAGTGCCACTTCTGGATATGCTGCGCTATCACAAGCTTCTGGCCGGTGCCTCATGGGTCGACGAATATGGCGACCCAGATGTGCCAGCTGAGCGGCCTTGGTTGGAAAAATTCAGCCCCTATCAGAATTTGAAGAAGACCAGCCCGTTCCCAGAGGCTTTCTTCTTGACCTCGACCAAGGACGATCGGGTCCATCCCGGCCATGCGCGAAAATATGCAGCCAAGATGGAAAGCTTGGGCATGCCGTTCCTTTATTATGAGAATATTGATGGGGGTCACTCGGCGGCCGCAAACTTGGTGGAAAGCGCCAAGCAGCGGGCACTGATTGCCACGTATCTGATGCAAAAATTGGTCGATTAGGTCAGAAAGCTTGGCCGATGCGGCCAAGTGACCTATTTGACCTTTAAGAGGGACGCAACGGAGCAGGAGAGAGGCGATGAAGCCTATTCAGATCATGCTGGCGTGTGGGCTTTTGGCCTTTACCGCAGCTTGCGAAACGATTCCCTTTGAAGAGCGGGCCAAGGCCTATGAAGACCAGATGGTGCAACGCTTTGTCGGCAAATCAGCCGATGAGTTGGTGCTGGCTTTTGGCCCGCCTCAATCGTCCTATAAGCTGACCGATGGTCGCGATGTGCTGCAATATGAGCAAAAGCGCACCAGCACACAGGGCGGGGAAAGCTATACGAGCTTTCGTGAAGTAACCCGCTTTCGGACCGAGACAGACGCGGCCGGCAATGTGCGGACGGTGCAATATACTGAATCCGTGCCGGTAATGAACTCATCGCCCGTTTATACGGTCAATCAGAATTGCATTCGTCGGTTCGTGGTGGCGAGCGATAAGAAGGTTGAAAGCTTCCGTTGGGAAGGTAATGCCTGCTTCCGTTAAGCACGGGTCACCAGCGGCAACCCTGCGCCAATAAGATTGGAAAATTGGGTGATCAGCGCGGCCAAATCTTCAAAGCTGGTCGCCTGAACCTTTAAACCATGTAGCGCCGCCGTGATGGCGCGCGCCTGAATGGCTTGGACGCTCGGGGCCACCAGATTGGTGAGGCGGGCCTCCACCAAGGCCTGCATCCGACTGTCGATGGCGGAGACAACGTCTCCAACCAAGGCGGAATTGGTGGCCATCAGCTCTGCGCCATGCGGGGAGGTATGGATCGCTTGCCAACTTAAGCCATGCAAGGCGAGCCCGGCCGCAGCCAGCCCTTGTGCAAACGGCATATCGGCAGGCCAAGCGGCCTCCGCCGCATCACAACTTGCCCGACCGAGCGCTACGGCCAAGGCCGCAAAAATCGCCGCTTTATTCTCATAGGATTGGTAAAGTGCTGGCCGCGAAATACCTGCTTCGCCCGCGACATCCTCCATCGAGGCGCGCTTAAACCCATAGCGTGCGAAGACTGCTAAGGCTGCGTGTAGAATCTTGTCGCGGCGAGGATCGCCATCCAAACATATTGACATTTGATGATAATATTGTCAGATCGTCACAATGTCAATTTGTACACTGAAGGAATAGAAGATGGCGAGCAAGGGTTTGGTGCTGGTTACCGGCGGATCGGGCTATATTGGCGGCTATGTCATCGCGCAGCTGTTGGACGCGGGCTATCACGTGCGCACCACTATCCGCAATCTTGGCCGCGAGCCGGAGGTTCGCGAAGCCCTTAAGAAGATTACGCCCAACCTCGACAATCTCACCTTCTTCGCCGCGGATTTGACCCGCGACGATGGCTGGGCAGAAGCCGTTGAGGGCGTTGATTATGTGCAGCATGTCGCCTCGCCCTTCCCGGCCGTGATGCCCAAGGACGAAAATGAGCTAATTGGACCAGCCCGCGAAGGGGCTTTGCGCGCGCTGCGCTTTGCTCGTGATGCCGGGGTGAAGCGGGTTGTCATGACCTCGTCCATGGCCGCCATCTCGTATGGACATGGCGGTTCGCAGACGCGGGCTTACAATGAGACCGACTGGACCAATGAAGCAAGCCCGGATACGGGTGCCTATATTCGCTCCAAAACCATTGCCGAGCGCGCAGCTTGGGATTTCATCAAGGCCGAAGGTGGCACGCTTGAGCTTTCCACCATAAACCCCAGCGCGGTGCTTGGACCTATTCTTGGGCCGGACTTCTCCACCTCGATCCTCCTGGTGCAAAAGCTATTGAACGGTGACTTCCCGGGCAGCCCACGCTTGGGCTTTTCCTTGGTGGATGTGCGCGACGTAGCCGACCTGCATATGCGTGCGATGACCCATGAAAAAGCTGCCGGAGAGCGCTTCTTGGCCGCTTGCGACTTTTATTGGGTTGAAGATGTGGCGCGGGTTCTGAAAGAAGATTTGGGAACCCAAGCACGCAAAGTCCCCACCGGGCGCTTACCAAGCTGGTTGATGCGCATCGTCGCCAATTTTGACCCGGTGATTAAGGGCGTAGCCTTTGAGCTCGATAAAGTGCGGATGGCGGATAACACCAAGGCCAAGTCCATGCTTGGCTGGGCCCCGCGCGATGTGCGCGCGTCGATAACCGATACTGCCCGCAGCCTGATCCGCGAAGGCATTGTTCGGATCTAAAGGCTAAGCGCCAAAGCATCCAATTGATCGGCGGCGGCGTTCCAGCCGCCTTCGAAACCCATGGCTTCGTGCTGCTTGGCGGTTTCCTCGCTCCAATGACGCGCGCCCCATTCCATCAAAGTGCCACCATCGGGCGCATCTTCCAGCACCACATAGCCCGTCATGAAGGGGGCATTGGCACCTGGCATCCAGTCGCCAACATAGGCATCGGTGAAGGTTTGCTTATGACCGTCGACCACTTCAAGATATTGGCCGCGCATGGGGTTTTCTTGCCCTTCAGGACCGTTCATCACAATGTAGCTTGCGCCACCGGGGCGGACGTCGATCTCGGCCACCGAGACCGTCCAAGGCTTCGGGCAATACCATTGCTTGAGAAGCGCGCCTTCAGACCAGCAACGCCAGACTTTAGCCCGCGAAGCCTTTAAATGGCGACTGATTTTGAGGGTCCGAGCGTCAGCCATTCAGGCATCTCCTTCTTT
>CALRLV020000073.1:0-10421 GCA_943368895.1 Ferrovibrio terrae | reverse complement strand
CGATCCAAACATCATATACCGCGTGAAATTTACCTATCCGCCCGAGCCAGTCGCCCCCGAGCCCAAGGACCTGGTACCCCAGCCGCAAGCCAGTTCAAACCAGAATTACTCCGTATCCGGCAGCACACGGAATGTGCCGTCGCGCATATTTGACGACGGTCAGCGCACCTATATGGAATGGCCATCGGGTGCGGCAACTCCGGCCGTTTTTGCTTTGAGCGCGGATGGATCTGAGTCTCTCGTTAACTTCATCATGCGTGGCAATGTGATGGTGGTTGAGCGGGTTGGCCAGGCGTTCGTTCTCCGCAACGGACCGGATCAAACCATCGTCAGTAATGATGCCTGGCGTGAGCCCGATCCTGGCCCGAATGCGCCTGTGATGCGCCCATCTAGCCGTACTAAACCAAAGTCCCGCGGTCTGTTCGGCCTTGGAGCACCGAAGGAGGCGAAGCCATGAGCGCAACAAGCTTTGGTTCGCCTGAGCCAGTTGAACCTTTGATCGGCGGTCCGGTCGCGGCAGAACAAGCTTCAGATGGCGCAGCGTCAGAACTGATTGTGGACGCTGCACCTACAGTTGCTTATCCAGACCGCCCCTGGGTAATGATTGCTGGTGTTATTGGCGCGCTTGCCCTCGGAACCATCGTGTTTACAACCATGGTATCAGCGCAAAAGCGAGCTGGGGCAGGTGATGTGACCCCAACGCGCGACGCAAAAAATGACGGCAACCTCGGCCAAAACATTCCTGAGCCTCCGAGTCTGTTTGCTCAAACAATGGCACCGCCAATTATGCCGGTCCAGCCTATGGTACCTGAGAATCCGGCGGCAAATGAGGCTGTGCCTCCGCCCCAAGCGTGGACGCCGTCGCCACCACCACCGCCGCCTCCGATCCGCGACGTGTATCGGCCAATGCCTTCACCTTTACCACCGCCCCCACCACCTTCGCGCACCGGAGCGGATTTGACGCAGCGCATGCGCTCTCCGGCTTTGATCGTCGATCTTGTGCCCCCAGGTGCAGCCGAGGCCGCAGCAAATGCTGCAAATGCTGCTAGCGGTGGCGGAGGTGATAATGATGCGTTTGCAGCACGCGTCAGTTCGGGCGACGTTCCCGCTGCCCGCGCTGGCTCTTTGCGCAATCCAAAGACGACGGTTCCCCAGGGGGCCTTAATTGCTGCCGTTCTGGAAACAGCGATCGATTCCGACCTGCCGGGCTTTGTGCGCGCGGTGGTTAGCCGGGATGTTCTCAGTTTCGACGGCACCCGGGTCTTGATCCCGCGAGGCTCTCGCTTGGTTGGTCAATATCGTTCAGAAGTGGCCTTAGGGCAATCGCGCGCATTTGTGGTTTGGACCAGACTTTTGCGACCAGATGGTGTCTCCATCCAGCTTGCGTCACCAGGGACCGATCCGCTTGGTCGGGCTGGATTAGATGGCAAAGTGAATCGGCACTATTTCCAGCGCTATGGCCCTGGCCTGTTGTCGACAGCAATCAGCGCGGCTCTGAGCAATACCAATTCGAACCAATTGGTCATTGGCACGGCGCAGACACTTCCGAGTGCTGTCACCTCCGGCGAAACAATCAAGCCGACTGTGACCGTCAAGCAAGGCACGGCCATCCAAGTTTTTGTCGCCCGCGACCTCGACTTCTCGCTCAACCCAGTCTCGCCAGCTGTGGGCGCTCCGGCGATTATGGAGCAACCCGCTGGGAATAAGCCATGAGTGGGCCACATGGTGCGCCTCAGGTCTTAGGGGGCGTCTATCTTTCCGCTTTTCTGGAACCGCTCGCAGGTTGGCTGAACCGACCCGATGTCACAGACATCTTGGTCAATCGGCCGGGTGAGGTGTGGGTTGAGAGTGTGACAGGTGGAATTGTTCGTCATGACGCACCAGATGTGACGCAAGTTAATCTTACACGTCTTGCCGCACAAATTGCACGCATTTCTAAGCAGGGGATCAGTCGGGAACATCCCCTACTATCGGCCAGTCTGCCGACGGGGGAACGGATCCAAATCGTATTGCCGCCGGCAACACGAGGCGAAGTTGCCTTAGCTATTCGCAAGCACGTGCTAACGGATCTGACTCTTGATGATTATGTATCGGCTGGGGCGCTCGCTCATATTGTTGGTGCTGGCGGCACAAAGGCCTCCTTTGATCCGGATAAAGAACTCAAGGCTTGCCTCGCCAAGGGCGATGTGACCGCATTCTTGAAGCTTGCCGTTCAGCAAAAGCGAAACATCGTTGTCTCTGGCGGTACGGGCACAGGCAAGACAACTTTCCTCAACGCCCTTTTAAAAGAAGTTAGTTTGGACGAGCGTTTAATCCTGATTGAAGACGCGGCGGAAATCCGACTTGTACACGAAAACGCCGTAGGACTGGTTGCCGTCAAAGGCCAGACTGGCGAGGCGCGGGTCGATGTGGATGATCTCTTGCAATCGGCCCTTCGTATGCGGCCGGACCGCATCATTGTAGGTGAGTTGCGAGGCAAGGAAGCCTTTACCTTCTTGCGGGCCATAAACACCGGACATCCTGGTTCTGTTACCACCTTACATGCCGACACCCCGGACGGAGCGCTGGAGCAACTGGCCCTGATGGCGTTGCAGACGGGCACAGCAATGACCCATGCGGATATCCTCGCATATGTCCGAAGTGTCGTGGATGTCATCGTGCAATTGGAGCGTAATCAAGGTCGCCGGCAAGTGCGAGAAATCCGCCTATTGCGATAAGTTGGCGACGCCGACCTCGGTTTTCAAATATATCTTCCTTGAAATGATCCCCTTAAGTAAAAATTGGCGAATAAATTATACGTTTTTTTATAGTCTTTCGGCATAGTAACCTTATTGGTAGCAAGAACCTTTGGCGCCACAATTGTGTCAGCACGATTGGTGAGAACGGCTTCTTGAGGTGGGGTGAGTTATGAGCAATCGTTGGATTAAAGTAGCAAGTGCTGCGTTATTATTAGGAATGGTCTCAGCCTGCGGCGGTGGCGGTGGTTCGTCCGCGCCAGGCGGCGGGGGTGGCGGGGTTGTCACACCAAGGCCGACTGCGGCAGAGACGTCGCGCTTCCTCATTCAGGCGACCTTTGGTCCGACTGAAGCGGAAATTGAAGCAACCCGGGATACGACCTTTGCAGCGTGGATTACGGCGCAGCAAGCCCTCCCAGAAGGTGCGCTCGCGCTCGACTATTTGAATACGCGTCGCGACCAATTGCGCAACCCGCCCGCTCCGGCTGCACCAAACCCGACAGCCGACGTCAGTTCGTCGAACTTCTACGAGTATTTCTGGCGCGAAGCTGTGACGTCGCAAGACCAATTGCGCGAACGAACCAAATTTGCTTTGTCACAAATCTTCGTGATCTCATTTGCCGAACCGCAAATGAACGTTCGTGGCCTTGGCTCTTACTATGACATGCTGGGCCGCAATGCCTTTGGCAATTACCGCCAGCTTCTAGAAGATGTGGCTCTGCACCCGATGATGGGTGTCTATTTGACCCATATGGCAAACCAGAAGGAAGACCTCACAACGGGTCGCTCGCCAGATGAAAACTTCGCACGCGAAGTCATGCAGCTGATGTCGATTGGCTTGTTTGAGCTCAACAATGATGGAACACAAAAGCTAGATAGCGCGGGCAACCCAATCCCAACCTATACGGCATCGGACATCTCCAACCTCGCAAAGGTCTTTACTGGCTTTAGCTGGTATGCGGCGACGCCAACCAACTCGACTTTTGCCGGCGGTGGCCGCAATGATGCTTCGTTTGTGACGCCAATGATTGCGTACCCAAATTTCCACTCAATTTCTGAGAAGCGTTTTCTGGGAACGGTGATCCCTGCAACCACGACGCCAAATCCTGCTGGTGACTTGAAGATTGCGCTAGACACCATCTTCAACCATCCAAATGTAGGCCCCTTTATCGGGAAGCAGTTGATCCAGCGTTTGGTGACCTCAAACCCAAGTCCGGCCTATGTTAACCGGGTCGCGAATGTCTTCAACAACAACGGTTCTGGCGTGCGTGGCGATTTGGCCGCAGTAGTCCGCGCCGTCTTGTTGGACAGCGAAGCCCGCAACATGTCTGCAGGCGTCGACGCGAATTTCGGCAAGCTACGTGAGCCTGTTATCCGTATGACCGGTTTGATGCGTGCGTTGAATGCGTCATCAACCAATGGTTTGTGGCCAGTGGGCTCGACGAGCGCCTCGACGTCTTTGGGCCAATCACCTATGGCTTCGCCTTCGGTGTTTAACTTCTTCCGTCCTGGCTATACGCCACCAAACACCAAGACCGGCACGCAAGGGCTTGTTGCGCCCGAAATGCAAATTGTCGATGAAGTGACGGTAGCTGGCTACATGAACACGATGCAGACAACGGTCAACACGGGCATTGGCAGCGGCAGTGATGTCAAGCTGAGCTACACCAAGGAAATGGCGGTTGCGGCCGATCCAGCTGCCTTGGTCGACCGGGTCAATTATCTTTTGACCTATGGCAACATGACCACGGCTCGCCGTCAGCAGATCATTGATGCGGTTACGGCTGTGACCATTCCGTCAGGCGGGACAACCACGCAAGCGCAGATCGATGCAGCCTTGCTGAACCGATCAAAGCTCGCGGTCTATCTGACCGTTGTTTCACCAGATTATATCTTGCAGCGCTAAGGGGGCGACCATGAAAGATTTACGTCATACACGTCGCCAGTTTATGGCTACAACCGGTGCAGTTGGTATTGCTGCGCCTGTCGCAACTGCCTTTGGCATGCAATTGGCCGCCTTTAATTCGGCTGCTAGCCAGACCGCCGGGGGATACAAAGCGCTTGTTTGCATCTTCCAATTGGGTGGCAACGATTCCAACAATACGGTCCTAGCTTCTGATACAGATTCTTGGAATCGTTATTGGGCTGCACGCAATACTGGCTCTGATCCGATTGCTCTAATGCCAGTTGGCACTGCCGCCGCGGCGGTTGGTTCAACCTCCTCTGTCACTGGACGGACCGTTGCTGCCGCGACACCTGAAGCCTGGGGCGGCATCCTGCCGTTTACGCCAAAGACAGCCCAAGCTATCCCAGCTGGCACCAATTCGACGACGCGTACCTTTGGCTTCCATCCTATGTTGGCACCACTTCTACCGGTCTATAACGCTGGTCGATTGGCTGTGATCGCCAATGTCGGTTCTTTGGTCGAGCCTGTGACAAAGGCACAATATCAAGCGCGCTCGAAGAAACTGCCTGCCAATTTGTTTTCGCACAACGATCAGCAGGCCGTTTGGCAGGCAGGCCTTACCGAGGGTGTCCGCACCGGTTGGGGTGGCCAGTTCGGTGACCTGATGGCATCAGGAAACGGAGCAAATAGCCTATATACCGCCATGTCGACCGCCGGGAACACGGTGTTTCTGTCAGGCCGCACGGTTGTGCAATATCAAGTATCGACCGGCGCAACGCCGGCGGTGGTTGTGAATGCCGCTGGTGGGACCACATTGTTTGGTTCAAGCCAAGGCCCAGCAAAAATGCGCGAAATCATTCGTGACACCGGCTTTGTTGCGAATATGGGTGCTGACCATGCAACGATCGTTGGTCGATCGCTGGATGCCTCGGTCACCCTCAATACCGCCGCAACTGGCGCTTTGGTGACCGCTATTCCGGCACCGCCCGTGTATCGTAACCCGATCACCAACAATGTTGAAACCAACTCTTTATCGGTCCAATTGCAAACAGTTGCGCGCATGATTGCCGCAGCTCCAGCGCTTGGCTTGCGTCGTCAGGTCTTTTTCGTGGCCATCGGTGGCCATGATAGCCATGACTTCCAGAACACAGCTCAACCGAACAATTTGAGCAAGCTGGCCAATGCAATGGCTACATTTGATGCTACTCTGGCCAATATTGGCGGCGTGGATATGCGCAGCTCCGTGACAACCTTCACAGGCTCAGATTTCTCTCGCACGTTTAACACCAATGGCGATGGCACTGACCATGCTTGGGGTGGCCACCATTTGGTGATGGGTGGCGCGGTCAATGGTGGCGATATGTATGGCCAGTTCCCAACAGTCGGCAGCGACTTGGGGACATTCCGTAACCCAGATCAATCCGGCAACGCCCATATTCCAACCACCTCGGTGGACCAATATGCCGCGACTCTCGGAACTTGGTTCGGCGTATCGAACACTGACCTTGCTGTGATCTTCCCGAACCTGAGGAATTTCACGAATCCAAACCTAGGCTTCATGGTCTGATAGGCATTCTAGAATTCAAAAGGAAAAGCCGCTTGCCAATGTTGGCTGGCGGCTTTTTCCTTAGTTGGTCTTTTCTTGACGCAACTGCGTCCAGCGATTCTCGCCACCATTCAGCATGGCTTTGAGGTAGGCTACATTCTGTGACGCCACGGCCGGGGGTAAATCCCGGGAGGCCAAGCGTTCACTTTCCTCGAAGCGGCCCTGCAGGCCAACCACCAGAGCCAGATTTTGGCGAGCTTGGGGTGGTGCCAATGGACTCTGATTGGCACGCCGAAGTAGAGCCTCAGCCTTTTTTAAATCGCCAGCCATCGCAGCCGACAACCCGTAATTACTGAGCACGGCCGCATCCTCTGGGGCTAATTTAAGGGCGGTCTCATAGGCAGTGGCAGCAAGATCTGCACGTTCCAGCCGATCATAAACGACCCCTAGCGCCGATTGCAGGCTAGGGTCTTTTGGACTGAGTGTGGCGGCCTTCTGTAAGGCTTGAAGCGCAGCCTCATTTTCACCGCCTGAAACCAACGCTAAGGCGAGTGCGCTCCATAATTGCGGACTTTCACCTTTGACCTGTAGGCCCATCGCGGCAAGTTGGACTGCACGCTCTGCCGAGCCAATTCGTCGAAGGGCAATGGAGCCTTCTAATGCAGCTTCGGCATCGGTAGGGTTCTTCTCAAGCTCACCCAACCAGAAAGCCGATTGATTGACCAAGTCTAGGCTGCGAGCCGCTTGGCGTTCCTTTGCGGACGCAGGCTTGGCGGCAGCCTTCTGTTCGGCCGTAGGAGTCGGATTTGACGGCCCCTCTACTGCCGATGCCCTTGCGCCTTGCGCCCGCGGGGCACCCTTTGCAGCCGGGGCTTTGGTGCTTGCCTCCGGTTTCTTACCAAAGAAGGGAAAGGCTTGTGCACTGGGCGCGGCTAGGCAGATCAGGCCAAAGCCTGCGCTCACGAGGGCAAGTGGCAAACGACGGGCATGGAAAGGGAACGCCATAGTGAGAACCTCACGAATCACAGATGCCAATCTTTCGTCAATCTTTGTTAACAAACCCTCAAAGTTGGGTTTTCCTTTCCCCGCCTTAATCGCTTTTCACCGGGTTCAGATCGGCCTAAAGAAGCCACATGCATCCGAATATCGCCCCCCAAGACGCCACCTTTATCCCCATCCATGCCATTTCAAGTGTTGAATGGCCTGCTTACCTGGAAGGCAAGTCCAGCGCGCAAGCCGCCATTGCGAGCCACCAGGATTTTCGTGCCCAAGCCGGTCGCGTAGTGTTGGTTCCCGCACCAGATGGTACGCTGGAGCGCGTTTTGTTCGGGCTTGGCACTGGAACAGATAGGTCAGTTTATGGCGCTCTAGCGAGCAAGCTGCCGGCCGGCGATTATCGCATTGTGTCGCCGCTTGCGAAGGAACAAGGCCATGCTTGTCTGATTGCCTATCTTCTAGGGGCCTATGTCTTTGATCGCTACAAGCGCAAGGATCAGCGTCTTGCCCGCCTGATCGCCCCAGCTGGGGCCGATGTTGAGGCTGCTAGTCGAACGGTCTTAGCCGTGAAGCTGGGTCGCGACCTCGTCAACACGCCGCCCAATGACATGGGGCCGGATGCTTTGGAGGCCACGGCAGTTACCTTGGGCGAAAGCCATGGCGCTGAGATTGAAGTGATCCGGGGTGCCGATTTATTGGCGCAAAATTATCCGTTGATCCATGCTGTTGGTAGGGGTGCCGCGCAAGAGCCGCGCTTGATAATCCTGCGCATTGGCCGTCCAGACGCCTATCCCTTGGCTTTGGTTGGCAAGGGCGTCACGTTTGATACAGGCGGGCTCAATCTCAAGCCCGGCGCTGGCATGGCGCTGATGAAGAAAGATATGGGCGGGGCTGCCTGTGCCTTGGCCCTCTTCTCAATGCTCGCTGAGGCCCGGCTTGATGTGCGCTTGTCGGTTTATCTGCCGATTGTTGAAAACAGCATGGATGGCAATTCCTTCCGTCCCAGCGACGTGATCCGCGCCCGTAACGGTTTGAGTGTCGAGATCGACAATACCGATGCCGAAGGCCGTCTTATCCTTGCCGACGCGGTTACACGTGCCAGCGAAGACGGCAATGCCATGATCCTCGATATGGCAACGCTAACCGGGGCTGCGCGTGTTGCCTTGGGCCCAGAATTGCCGCCCTTCTTCACCGAAGACGAGGATTTAGCTGCGGCATTGAACGAAGCGGCAACTCTGACAGGTGACCATCTGTGGCGAATGCCTTTGTGGCGGCCTTATGAAGATGACCTCGACAGCCCCATCGCAGATATGAAGAATTCCGGCGGTCCGTTCGCTGGGGCAATCAATGGCGCGTTGTTTATCTCGAAATTCGTCAATGTGAAGGAGCACAAGCCGATCTGGGCACATTTCGATGTCTATTGCTGGAATCCGAAGGAAAAGCCTAGTCGGCCACAAGGCGGCGAAGTTCATGCAGTTCGCGCGATCGAGGCCATGCTACGGAAAAGATTCGGCTAAATTCGGAACGAAATTCACCCAACACGTTTTCCAAGCAATTGAGTCCACAGGGACTCTTTCCCCAGAGTGCAAATCGATTCACCTAAAGGCGTAGATGGCACGGTCGCACGCGACCATAGCCTTAGGGGTCGAACTTGGATCAGTTTGCTGGACTTAATAAGCAAGCGCTTGGCTTGTGGTTGGACGTGACTTCGCGTTCGGTACAATCTGATGGACCAGATTTAACTGCTCGTCAGACTGCCTTGATGCTGACCGTGTATCTTGAAGCTGGACCACACACGGTGAGGGCATTGGCACAACGCCTCGGCGTGGGGAAGCCAGCCATCGTAAGGGCCATTGACACGCTGCAAGATGTTGGCCTGGTTGAGCGGCGGCCGGACCCTGCCGATCGGCGCAATATTTTTGTGATCGGGACAGATGCAGGCGCGGCGCGCTTGTCCACTTACGCGGCTTCCATTGCGCGCAATATTGCCGAGATAACCCAAGTCAGTCGCACGTCAATTGCGGACGAAAGCGACGAGGCAATCGCCCGCTTAAAACTGGCGTGAGGGACTTTAGACATGCTGGACCCCAATCTTCATCCCTACCGAAGTGATCTGGCCGCGACGAAGCTCAAAGGACTTGTAGAATCCGCCCGCTTTGTTGACCCTATACCCCATCAAGTGAGCGCAGGTATCGCGCCGCTCCGAAAAGTGCCAGAGCCCGATGGCGAACAATTGAGCCAAGCACTTCAAGGCGATGTGATCGACATTTATGAGGAACGTGGCGGCTTTGGCTGGGGCCAAATGCAGAGCGACGGCTATGTCGGCTGGTTTGATATGGCGGCCTTGTCTGCGCCAGTTTTGGCAACAACGCACAAGATCAAAGTATTGCGTACTTATGCCTTTTCGGGACCAAGCGCCCGAGCGGCCCCACACTTTCTCTTAAGTCTTGGCGCGCAAATAGCTCTCAAAGGTGAGCGCGACAATGGTTTCGTAGCAGTGGAGCGGGCAGGGTGGATTTATGAGTCGCACCTCGCACCGCTTTCGGAAATGGCCCAAGATCCAGTCGCAACTGCCGAACAATTCCTACACGCGCCTTATCAATGGGGTGGGGTTGAGAGTTTGGGGCTTGATTGCTCTGGCTTGATCCAGACTGCCTTTAAGGCTGCGGGCATACTTTTGCCGCGCGATTCTTACATGCAACGCGAGATTGGCCGCCCGGTCGCCTTCGATCAAAGCCTGACCGGCCTAAAGCGCGGCGATATTGTCTGTTGGAAAGGCCATGTCGCCTTGATGACGGACGAGACCCATATTCTCCACGCCAATGGCTATCATATGGCGGTAGCGCAGGAGCCCTTGGGGGCAGCGGTCGAGCGGATCGGCGCGAGTTACGGCTCCATTCTGACTATCCGTCGCCTCGGCGAGTAGGCACAAAAAAGGCCAGCTCGAAGCTGGCCTTTCTGATTTGTTGCTGGACCGCGTCTTAGAGGTGGTAAGCGCGCTCACCATGCTCTGCAATGTCGAGACCTTCTTCTTGATCATCGACCGAGGCTTTCAGGCCAATCGTGTACTTGATGATGAAGAAGACGATGGCCGAAGCGACGCCAGACCAAGCAACCGTGACCAACACACCCTTCAACTGTGCCATGACTTGGACGCCCATGTCATAGGGGAGCGCTGGGCAGACGGCGAGGATTTTGCCAGCCTCGTCGAAGCACTTGGTATAGTCGACAATGCCTG
>CALRLV020000072.1:0-10422 GCA_943368895.1 Ferrovibrio terrae | reverse complement strand
CAAGCCGGAAACATGGATCGGCAGAAATAAAAGCCCGACCACCAGCACGCTGGCATGCACCATCAATTGTTGGCGTGGGCGCAAATGCGTGGCGATCAAATGGGCGTAGAGATAGCCAATCAATAGCGCGCCTTGATAAAAGACGAGCGCGGTATTCCAGACTGCGGGCGTGCCCCCCATCATCGGGGTCAACATTTTCGCAAACAGCGGCTGAAGCGTAAAAAGAAGAGCCGCGGAAAGAAACGTCGTTGCAGGATAGAGCCAAGAGACTGACTTCATCAGAGGTGAAGGCGCAGGTTGCGGCGCTGGAACTTGGTCATTCAAAACCGCATCTGTCACGCAGCGCTCTCCAATCTAGTAAACCTTTATTCTATGAGGGAGTAGCGCCTTTTGGCCTCTTCTGTGAAGGCCATAATCAGCTTGGAAACAGCTTTATCCATATTGGCGCGGAGTAATTCTGCCAAAAATGGCTCAGAAAACTCAAAATCCAAACTCAAATCAACCAAAGTACCAGACTCGCTTGAGCGAAAGCCCCAGACACATTTCAGTGAGCGGAATGGTCCTTGGATCAAACGGGTTGTGACCGTCCGGGTTTTCTCATCCACATCGACATGGGTCGAGAATTGCGCTCGAAACGCCTTATAGCCTACCACCGCTTCACCAATAAAATAGCGACCTTCTGGCGTGGGTTTAAGCTGGGAAATACGCGACGCCTTTACCCAGGGCAAAAAGCGCGAATAGGATGGGACATCGCTGACCAGCGACAGAAGATCATCTGGCGCAAAGGGCATTAATTCGATGGTCTCAAACCGGCTCACGATCCGCTTTGGTCCTGGCGACTTTCACGGGCAGCTTTCAGACGCGCAAAATCTTCCCCCGCATGATGGCTAGAGCGGGTAAGTGGTGACGCAGACACGATCAAAAAGCCTTTCGACAAAGCAATCGTCTCATAAGCTTCAAATTCTTGCGGGGTGACAAAGCGGTCGACCGGGGCATGTTTGCGCGTCGGCTGAAGATATTGGCCAATGGTAAGGAAATCGACGCCAGCTGACCGCATGTCATCCATCACCTGCATGACTTCTTCTTTGGTCTCGCCCAAGCCCACCATCAGGCCGGATTTGGTGAATTGGGTGGGGTCGCGCTCTTTCACCCGTTCCAGCAGGCGCAGCGAGGCATAATAGCGCGCGCCTGGGCGGATGGAGAGATAGAGCCGGGGCACGGTTTCCAGATTGTGGTTGAACACATCTGGCTTGGCATCAATCACGGCTTCAGCAGCCCCTGCCTTGCGCAAAAAGTCCGGTGTCAGGATTTCAATCGTGGTGTTTGGCGTTGCCGCCCGAATAGCTTGGATCGTCTCGACAAAATGGGAAGCCCCGCCATCATCCAAATCATCGCGGTCAACCGACGTAATCACCACATGTTCCAGACCCATGGTGGCAACGGCTTTGGCAACATTGGCAGGTTCTTCGCGGTCGAGCGCATTGGGCTTGCCGGTTTTGACGTTGCAGAAGGAACAGGCGCGCGTACAGGTATCGCCCATGATCATCATGGTCGCGTGCTTCTTGCTCCAACATTCGCCAATATTGGGACAGCCAGCCTCTTCACACACAGTGACGAGGCGGTTTTCTTTCACAATTGCGCGGGTCTGCTCATAGACTTCGCCGCCCGGTGCCCGCACGCGGATCCACTCCGGTTTGCGCATCACGACGCTATCAGGCCGTTTTTGCTTTTCAGGGTGGCGCGCGGCGCGTTTGGCTTGGGTGTCGATGAGCGTAACCATAGGCCTTAAATGAGACCTTTCGCGGCAAAAGGAAAGGTCCAACGCCATGCCCTTGCGCAGAGCTGTTATGGGTTCTTACGGCAAGCGCATCTGCTTGGCCGGGGTCCCGGTCTGAAAGCGTGCTGAAACGGTCTTACCAGCACGGCGCAGATTGATTTGATTGACCTGTGCTTCGGTAAAGTCCTGCAGCAAGTTGGAATCTAGGGTGAGGTCACTGCCCCGGTAGCGCCCAGCTTCGAAATAGACATAGAGCAAATCACCAGACAATTCCGCACCAACAAATTGAATCGCAATCGCTTTGCCTTGCCCATCGCCAATGAAGAATTGCCGCTCGCAATAGGCTTTGATTGCCGCTTGGCCTTCTGGTGTTTCAAAATAGCCAGCACCGACAGCACCAAGGTCAAGCGCATGCTCGAGATCATGGGCATAGAGCCTGTGCGTGATCTCTAAGGTGCCACTGCTTGGATTGACCTCCACCACGCTGAGGGCTGCTTCCAGTCGATGTGCTGCAGCGGGGTTGCTGGCCAAAACAAGTGCCAGCAACCCCAGTCCTGCGAGGGTTAAACGCTTCATCTTAGCGGTTGGGACGGGCGCCTGTAGCTGCCCCTGCCCCTGTAGCCGCTACAGAACTTGCTTTTGGTGTCACTGCAGGCTTGGTCTGGATCGAGTCTTGGCTCACCGCCAAATCATTGTCCTGCATCAGGTTACGTGGACCTTGGGTGGCCTTAAACACTTCCAAGCGGGTAGGTTCGATCCGAGTTGGGAAGTAATTGTTGGACCGATCCACATCGGCTGTCTCTTGGCGTGGGTCGAGTTCGACTTGGACAACCTCTTTTGGCGTCATATAAGTCCAATTCACCTTACGGGCATCGTAGCGCCAGATTTCGGCGGGGATGGCGACGGTGTCGCTGGTTCCATCCTTAAAGGTGAATTTCAAGATTACAGGCGACACGACCCCGCCCTTGTTTTCAAGGCTCAAGATGTAGAAGCGATCCTTCACATCCAAGACGGCGCGCTCTTCAGGGCTCAAAGCCGCACGCGCAGTCGCCGCACGGGCTTTTTGGCCTTTGGTTGGTGCCAGCGGATCGGTGCGGTCGTAATAGTCGAGGACGGACGGGTCGTTATCGGCATAGGTTTTCATGCCCTTATTATTGACTTGCCCCAGCTCAATCGGCTTGGCATCGCGCTCTGCGATCTTGCGAGCCGATTCAATATCGGGGTTCTGGGTGTCGATGGTGCCTTCACGGACGTTGGTCAGGCTTACATCGACATGATCGGTCGAATAGAACCAAGCACGCCAGAACCAGTCGAGGTCAACGCCCGAGCTTTCTTCCATGGTGCGGAAGAAGTCATAAGGCGTTGGCCGCTTAAAGCGCCAGCGCGTCGAATATTCCTTAAACGCCCGGTCAAAGCGCGCACGGCCAATGACAGTCTCCCGCAGGACCACCAAAGCGGATGCAGGCTTACCATAAGCATTGTCGCCCAAACGCTGAACCGAATCCGACTGGGTCATGATGGGCACTTGGTTGCTGGAGCGCATATATTCGGTGATGTCGCGTGGATCGCCACGCCGCGACGGATAGGCTTCTGACCATTCTTGTTCGGCAACATATTGGAGGAAGGTGTTGAGACCTTCGTCCATCCAAGTCCATTGGCGTTCGTCTGAATTGACGACCATGGGGAACCAGATGTGGCCAACTTCGTGGATGATCACACTGATCAGGCCATATTTAGATCTGTCCGAATAGGTCAGATTGCCAGCGCTATCCTTCTCCGGCCGCGGGCCGTTGAAGGTGATCATCGGATATTCCATGCCGCCGACAGGTCCATTGACCGACTGTGCCACGGGATAGGGGTAAGCAAAGGTCATGCGGCCATAGACATTGATCGTATGCGCAATGCTCTTGGTCGAATAGGCCGACCATAATGGATCACCTTCCTTTGGGAAGAAGCTCATCGCCATCACGTCGCTGGCACCGGGCTGTTTTACGGCCATCGCGTCCCAAATGAACTTGCGAGAGCCTGCCCAAGCAAAATCACGCACGTTTTGCGCTTTAAAGCGCCAAGTCTTGGTCGAGGCAGCTTTAGCCTTTTCCGCCGCCGCCGCTTCTTGTGGCGTCACAATATAGACGGGGTCACGATAGCTGGCGCGCGCCTTGGCCATACGCTCTTGCTGTGCGGGCGAAAGGATATCGCTTGGATTGACCAATTCGCCTGTCGAGGAAATGGCAAAGTCAGCGGGCACCGTGATGGCGACTTCATAATCGCCAAATTCCAAGGTGAATTCACCCCGGCCCAAGAAGCTTTTATTGTGCCAGCCTTCATAATCGGAATAGACCGCTGCACGTGGGAACCATTGGGCCGCTAGGAAGATGCAGTTTCCGTCCTGATCGGCCTTGGTGAAGCATTCATAGCCATTACGACCGCCGATGAGGCGGGAGTCGCGCATTGGCAGGGTCCAGTCCACTTTAAAAGCAACACTTTGACCAGGCTTTAAAGGTTCTGCCAGATCAACGCGCAACAAAGTGTCGACCACATCAAAGACGAGGCCCGCACCAGCAGGATTGGTAACCTTGGTGATGGTGAACCCACCTTCGCTGTCGCGGATGGCCTGGGCTCGGCGGACCTGATTGAAGCTGATCCGACCGGTTTCGTCGGTTGTCTGCGTCAGTTCGGCAATGGAGTTCTTTTTGACGTCATTCTGATCCAGCATCAGCCAGAGGTAAGTCAGCGTATCGGGCGAGTTGTTGGTATAGGTGATGTCGGCGGCGCCACTAAGGGTCTTGGTGGCCTCATTCAGGCTGACATTGATCTTATAATCGACCTTTTGTTGCCAATATTTGTGCCCCGGAGCACCCGACGCCGCACGATAATCATTGGGCGTAGGCGCATCTTCTGGGTCAAGCTGGCGAAACTTATCCTGGAAGTCGCCCTTGGTCTGTTGAACCGCTTGCGCAAAGAGGGGTTGGGTGGCCAAAACCGCACCAGAAATAGCGATTAAAGAGGCCCAAAAGATACGAACATTTTTCATCCTTCACTTTTGACACGGTAGTAACTCGAATCTCAAGTGGTCGACTGACTATTGCTGACTCGGCTCAGGTCGTTCACCCAGTGAACACGGCAATTTGAGTGGAAAAATGCGCCCTATTGCTGAAACAAATTGCAATCTCGTGTGATCTCGTTAGCTTCGGGGCGAAACCGGTCGTCAAAAACAGGGTGATGAAACACCCCAAGCCGGTAAACTTGGAAACGCATTCTAGGACCCCATCATGCCTGTTCGCCCTTATGATGTTGCCCGTACGCGGCGCACTGTTTTTGATGCCTTGCTTGAAGCCCGCGGTCGGTTTGGCGGCAAGAAAGAAATCCTAGAAGACGCCGATCGGACACCTTTGACCTATGATCGTCTGGTATTGGGTTCGTTCGTTTTGGGCCGAAAACTGGCCAGTTTGACTGAGCCTAAAGAGAATGTCGGCGTACTGATCGCCAATTCAGCGGGCGGCATGGTTGCTCTGTTTGGTCTGATGGCCTTTGGCCGGACGCCTGCGATGTTGAACTTTACCGCAGGAGTCAAAAACATTCGCGCCGCCTGTAGCGCTGGCCAAGTCCGCACAATTCTGACTGCCAAACGCTTTGTTGAGCAAGCAAATCTGAGCGGCCTCGTCCAAGAACTTCAGAAAGATTATAAGATTGTCTATTTGGAAGACGTGCGCGAAAGCCTGACAAGTCTCGACAAGGCGCGCGGCTTGCTCGATGCGACGGCACCATTCTTGGCGCGGGTCAAAACCGATCCTGACTCAACCGCCGTGATGCTGTTTACCTCTGGCACCGAAGGCATTCCAAAGGGTGTCGCACTCAGCCACGCCAATCTGGTCGCCAATGTCGAACAAGTGGCGGGCCACGTGGACTTGAACCCCGAAGACATCGTCTTCAATCCACTGCCCATCTTCCACTGCTTCGGCCTGACGGGCGGGACCTTCTTGCCGCTTCTCCAAGGCATGAAGTGCGTGCTTTTCCCCTCGCCCTTGCAAGCGAAAAACATCGTCAAAATGGTGCGTGAGACCCGGGCGACGATTTTGTTTGGTACCGACACCTTTGTAAATCAATATGCGCGCCAAGCTGACGAAGGCGATCTGAACAGCTTGCGATTTATCGTGTGCGGCGCGGAGCGGGTGAAAGAGGAAACCCGCCAAATGATGTTGTCGCGCTTTAATGTTCCCATCGTGGAAGGCTATGGCGCGACCGAGGCTTCGCCGATTATTGCGGTCAATACGCCAGACCATAATAACCGCCCGGGCACCTGCGGCCGTCTCGTCCCCGGCATTGAATGGAAGCTTGAAAGCATTCCCGGTATTGATGGTGGTGGTAGACTTTATGTGCGCGGCCCTAATCTGATGCGCGGCTATGTGCGCGTCGATGCACCGGGCGAGATCCAGCCCCTGCCCGGCGGTTGGCATGATACAGGTGATGTCGTTGCCATCGATAAGGACGGCTTTCTGACCATTAAGGGACGCGTGAAGCGCTTTGCCAAGATTGGCGGCGAAATGGTGTCGCTGACGGCGGTTGAAAATTACGCAACCAGCTGCTGGCCTGATAATCTCCATGTCGCGGTGGCGGTCAATGACCCGAAGAAGGGTGAGCAAATTGTGCTTCTGACTGATTGCGACTTTGCCGAGCGTTCAGACCTGTTGGCTTGGTACAAAGCCAATGGTGCAGCTGAATTGGCACTGCCCAAAAAGATCTTGAAGATCCAAGAAGTGCCTTTGTTGGGCACAGGCAAGATTGACTATGTCAACGCCCAACGCATCGCTCAGGAGAAGCCGGAAGCCGTGGGTGCCTAAAGCTGCGCCCACGCTTTTCCTAGCGGCTATCGACGTCTGAAATCTCAATGCCAAAACCGCTAAGGCCCGCGAATTTGTGGGTCGAGCGGGTCAGCAATTTGATCGAGTGAACGCCCAAGTCCCGCAGGATCTGTGCGCCAACACCAACTTCTCGCCAAGTCTGCAAGCGACGTGTTTCAGATTCGGTTTCCTGATGCTGTTGGAATGGCACGCCAACGGTACCATCGCGCAAATAGACCAGCACGCCGCGGCCCTCATGGCGGAAGGTCTCCATCGCCGCTTTGATGGCAGGCGCACCACCAAAGACATCCTTGACCACATCCGCGCGGTGCAAGCGCGTGGGTACATTTTCACCGGCACCAATCTTGCCGACGACAAAGGCCAAGTGGTGGACGGGGTCAAACGGCGTTGAATAGGCAAAGCCCTGCACCGGGCCGTTTTCGGTTTCGACCGTAAAACTCGACACCCGCTCAACCAGCTTTTCACGCGACTGTCGATAGGCAATCATTTCGGCAATCGAGACATGCTTGAGATTATGTGTCGCCGCAAAGGCTGCCACTTGTGGCCCGCGCATTACCGTGCCGTCGTCATTCATCATTTCACAAATGACGCCCACTTCTGGCAGGCCTGCCATACGGCACAGATCCACTGTCGCCTCGGTATGACCCGTCCGCACCAAGACGCCACCATCGCGGGCCACGAGCGGGAACACATGGCCAGGGCGCACAAAGTCGGCTGCACCAATATTAGGATTGGCGAGCGCCCGACACGTATTCGTGCGGTCTTCTGCAGAAATACCAGTCGTGGTGCCATGACGCACATCGACCGAGACGGTAAAAGCGGTCGACAAAGGCGCATCATTATTGGCGACCATCGGGTCAAGCCGCAGCTTGCGAGCAATGTCACGCGTCAATGGTGCGCAAACAATCCCCGATGTGTGGCGCACGATAAAGGCCATCTTCTCTGGCGTACAAAGACTGGCGGCCATGATGAGGTCACCCTCATTCTCGCGATCATCATCATCAGTCACCACAATAATCTCGCCAGCGGCAAAAGCTTCAATGGCAGCCTCTACCCGCGCATGCGGTGGTGGAGTGCGGCCCCTGGAGGCAACATCAATGTCGACCCCTGCTCGCATCAGGATCTCACTCGGTGTCGTCTTGAGAACCAAGGCCAAAGGACCAGCATGGGCCGCTTTGAACTCGAGGGCACCCGATAACAGGCGGCTGGCGGCGGAACGATCACGACCAATAGCCGCGCCAATATCTTCTTGGGTAGCCCCAACTTCCTTCATGCGATTGCGAAACCAGACGACGTCCATCAGCTCACCTCCAGCATTGCGCAAAAATCGCACAAATTTGTTTTGTGGTGGCTATATCGTGCGAAATTCACACACGTCTAGTCATGTTAGCAGTTTAGGTCCAAAGACCGGACGCCTGCGCCTTGCGCCTTCGGCGACCTACAGCTTGCCAGTAAAGCTTTGGATCAGTTGCCAACCAGCTTGTGCTTGCTCGCGCGTTTCACTGGGCCAGCCCAGATAGGCAATGCTGATCGCGGCAATTGCTAGACCAACGACGGTCATGAAGCTTGCAAACCCATTTGAGGGTTGCACTTCAGTTTCATATTTCTTGACCATCACAGGATCATAATCGATCTTGTGCAATTTGGGCTTACGCTCTGACGCATAGTGGAGCGCAATGATAAGCCCGGCAGGGCAGCTGATGGCCGCCACGTGAACCATGGAAACCATTTCTTTAAACGTATAGATCAAGTCGTTAAACACGGTCACCTCCTCGAGGATAACCGATTTTACCCAGAATGCGCAAATATAGGGTTAGTATTTAAGCTGAACAAAACGTTGACAGGAAAACTTGCATTAGTGCGGCAAAAAATAATGCCCATAGCTCGTCAGAGCAACGCCAATAAGGATGAAGAGACCGACAGGTGCAATCCAATTATTTGTGGATTTCACATCAGCATGACGCCCTACTCGATAGTTATCCGGCTCTTTGGTTCCCATCATGGAAGCGAGCGTGAAAACAAAAACCATAAAAACTGGGATCGCGATCAAGAAGCTGACAGGTACGCCCGCTTGCGCTGCAATCCAATCGACATCTAGAATCTCGTTCATTGTCTCTTTCCTCCTTTCCAGAACTATAGAGTAATACCGAAAAATAGGCATTTCTAGCCCCTTATGGTTAATTACAGAGGAAAAATTTTAGTCGAGGGGTCGTGCCATAGTCTAAGGTCGTGCTAAGGATGCTTCATGTCACTTTGGAAACGACTCTTAGATCTCGCAGGCAATGCCTTCCACCACGCCGCGCCTGACGTGAGTCCATCCGATCCATGCTCGCCAGACCCTGGTGACATGGAGTTTGCGGCAGCCGTTGTTGCCCTGGCCGCTAAGATGGCTCGAGCCGATGGCAAGTCTACCTTAGACGAAGCGGCAGCTTTTCGGGCAGCCTTTCCGATATCCCCAGACGAACGTCCGATGTTCGACAAGCTATTCGCTTTGGCGCAGGAGACGGTGCACGGCTATGAGGGCTATGCGCGTCGGATTGGGAAACGTTATGTCGCCAAGCCCTGCCTCTTGGAAGATGTATTGGACGTCTTGTTTGCGGTCGCCGCAGCCGATGGTGCGATCACCGACGGCGAACTTTCCTATCTAACGCGCGTTGCGGAACTGTTTGGTTTTACCGAGACGGAGTTTGCCCGCCTCTCTGCCCCCTATTTCCCCGATCGCGCGCCCGACCCTTATACGATGTTGTCGGTATCCATTCAGGCCAGCGATGAGGATATTCGCAAAGCTTGGACCCGCTGCGTGGCAGAGAATCATCCCGACAAATTCATCGCGCGCGGTGCGCCGATAGAGTTCATCAAGGCGGCTCATGAGAAGACGGCGGCGATCAATGCCGCTTATGAGCAGATCAAATCGAGCCGAAAGCAAAAAGTACGGGCCACAAAGCCCCAAGAATCCGGCCGCAATAACCCAGATTCATCGCGTTCCTATCAAAACGCACCAATGGGATCATAAAACTGGGTACAAACACTTGACGTTAAGCTTTTCAGTGCCAATCTTCCTTACATGCGTTCACTCTCTCACACCGCCCGGGCTATGTTTCAAAGCACCGTCGCTTTGGTTTCAGGCTTGCTGATCGTTTCAGCGCTATTCTTTGGCGTAATGGCGATGGCTATTGCTGGCCTTGTGATTGGCTTTGCTGGTGCCGTGCTCGCAAACTTTCGCCCACCCGAGACACGCGCCGTCGTGACCTTGGAAGCACGCCGGACTGGCCGTGGGTGGAGTGTGGATCCTTCGGGCCGCTAACACGCTTTTTTCATCATCACTTTGAGTGACGTGTCCAGTACGCGCGCAAACGAAGCGTGCGCGCCTGTTTTGACACAAGCCTGTGTAGCAAACCATTGACCTCAAATTGCTGACTATGAAACGAGACTTGTATGCGTCCAGCCGATTTCCTTTTACTGTTTGCTTGCTGTGTCGCTTGGGGCTTAAACCTGCCGTTGACGCGCTGGTTGGTGGCTGACATTCCGCCGATTTTTCTCGCAGGTCTCCGATTTTTAGGGCTAGCCATTCTCTTGTCGCCCTTCTTGCGCCCCTTCCCCAAACAATTTGGCCTCGTATTTGCGATTGCCATGTGTATTGGCGGGGTTCATTTCGCCCTTCTATTCTTGGGCCTACAGGCAGCCCCTGCCAGTGCAGTCGCCATTGTGGGGCAGCTTGGTCTGCCCATTGTCACCATCCTATCCATCGTCTTTCTGCAAGAAAAAGTGCGCTGGCGGCGGACT
>CALRLV020000071.1:0-10515 GCA_943368895.1 Ferrovibrio terrae | reverse complement strand
CGTCCTTTGCGGGTGGTGAAAGCAGCCAGAAGCCGATCCACGTCACGCGTCACCCCTGAACCGCCCTGCACGGCTAAGCCGGATGGCTTATTGAAGGCGATCAGCGCGTCATCCTCATAGAAGATCAGGCCGCGGATATAGTCCTGCTCTTCTTGACCGAGTGGGGCAGGGCCTTTGGTGGAAAAGCGACGGGTGGGACGATGGGCCATCGCCGCTGACTAGCCTATCTGTGGCGCTACTCGCAAGGCATTGCTTAGGATCGCGCTCATGTGGGCAAGCGCTTCTTCCCGCGAGACCCCGCAAGCTTCAAACTCACCCTCCGCCCAGGCATCGCACAGGCGTTCGAGCGTGAAGATCAGGGTGAGTGTGTCAACTGCGGCAAGGTGTGGGAAACGGCCGGTGATGGCACCCATTTGCTGTTGTCGGCTCTGAGCTCGAACCGCAGCAATCTCTGGATCAAGTGCTGTTAGATGTCGCAGGGAACGACGAAACAATCGGTGTGCTACATGATGGTCTAACAGTGTTTCGATCATCGCCGGGATTGTGTTGGCTTTCGCCAAGGCTTGGGCCTCAGCTTTAGCCCAATCTAGATAGATCGCCAGAAATATTGCCTTTTTGTCGGGAAAGTGCCGGTAGAAAGTTTGCGGAGCATAGCCCGCACGTCGGGCAATGGCATTGGTTTGGGTGCCGTCAAAGCCCTGTTCTTCAAATTCCAGCTGTGCAGCCTTGAGGAGTTCAGCTCGCCCCGATTTACGACTCTTCACCGCTTTCGACCTTCTGCTTGACAATAAGTGATATCTATATCACTTATTTGAAGATGGACCAACTTCCTCTGTCATTCCCTCATTCCCGCGCCGCCATTGGGGTGCAGACCCCATATGACTTGGTGGAAGCCGCGGGAACGAACGTCGCAATTGCCCGAAATGGTGCAGGCCTTCCGGTGTTATGTTTGCATGCGACGGCGCATGGTGGCCGTGATTTCGAAAGCCTTGTAGACGCTTTGGTGCCCTTGGGGTTTGAAATGGTGTGTGTCGACTGGCCCGGTCATGGCGCAAGTCCACCCGATGCATCTGGCCAGCCAGCCAGCGCCAAACGCTATGCTTCTATCCTGTCTGACCTCATTCCTGCTTTGTTTGGGGAAACAAAGCCGATTGTCATAGGCAATTCCATCGGTGGGGCGGCTGCATTGATTGCCGCACTCGAAAAGCCCGAGGCCATCCGCGCGCTGGTTCTTTGCAATCCCGGTGGGCTGGCACCCCTTGATCCTTTGGCGGCGGCGGTGATCGACCTATTGGTCAGCTTTTTTCAGGCCGGGGCCCGCGGCGCGCGCTGGTTTCCAGCCGCCTTTGGCCTCTATTATCGGCTGGTTTTGTCCGGGAAAACCGCCCAAGATCAGCGCGCTCGCATCGTTACGGCGGGGGCGGAAATGGCACCGATCCTTGTACAAGCTTGGCGCAGTTTTGGTGAAGCCGATGCTGATCTAAGGACACGAGCGCAGGCACTTAAGCTGCCCGTGCTATTTGCTTGGGCTAAGTCCGATCAAATCGTCGCGTGGTCAAGGTCCAAGCGCGCGGTGGAAACGATCCCGCAGGCAAAGGTGGAATTCTTCAACGGCAGCCATGCCGCTTTCTTAGAAGATCCAGTCGCATTTCAAGCGTCTTTCCTAGCCTTTGTGAAGGCCTTTCAGAGCTACTAGGCACTACCCTTTTTTGCCGACGTGACACCTTTATTTGGCTTCACAAAAGTATCACTTAAAAGTGAATAAACTCAGGCATAGATTCGACCGAGAAGGCCGAGATTAATCTTTGAATTAAGGTTGAATTAACTAAATTGGAACGGAAACTCATTACTGTTTACCAGCAGTTTCAATAGATTTTTTGAGCGTCGCAAATGCTGTTCTTACCGCCGATACGACAATTCAAAGGAAATCAGGCTCAGTCTGGGAACATGGCTCTGACTGCAGCTCTCGTATCCGTGCCTTTGGCGATGATTGTTGCTATCACCAGTGAGTTTATAGCGCTCAGCTCCGAGAAGGCGCTGATGCAATCTGCTGCCGACGCGGCAGCGCTATCTGGTGCGCAAAATCTAATCTTGGTTGGGGCCAGTGCACGCCAGTCCACAAGTGATGTTGAGCGATTTGCGATGGCCCAAGTTGGTGAATTCGCTAGCCGTGCGACGGTTTCGTTCAGAGCAACCCAAGGCAGCGACGGGACTTATACGGTTGAGGGGCTTGCCCTTCGCCCCTCCTTCTTCGGCGACTTAGTTCCGCCCGGCGGCTTTCGGATTGAGGTCAAATCCATCGCAGAATCCATGCAGGTGCAACCTTTGTGCGTGATTGGCGATGATGGCACGGTCGGTGGCAAGGCCATCACCGCCGCGAACAATAGCGGTATTCGCGCCAAGAATTGCATTGTGCATTCCAATAGTGATTTTGAGCTCAAGAATCTGGCCACAGTAGAAGCTGGTACCCCGCGTGCTGTTGGCGTGGCGACGGGGGCTGGCTTCACCCCGGCTGCCAATAGCGGGGCTTTGAAGCTTAATGACCCGTTCCGAGGTCGCATGATTGCTCCGTCGGCGGACTGCACCACGGTACCTGAAGGCGGCCTTCAAGTCCGGTCTGCTGGAACCTTGTCTTTGCCGCCAGGCATCCATCGTATTGAATATACGATGACAGGGTCAGCCGTTCTCAAACTTGAACCGGGCGAACATTATTTCTGTAAAAGCCTGAAGCTTCGAGGGCAGGGGCGCTTAGAGGGCGATGATGTCTTGCTGATGTTCACTGGCGGGAATGCTTTAGACGCAAGTCAGAGTAGCAGCGTCTCCTTATCGGGGCGACAGTCGGGTCAATGGGCAGGCTTCGTGATCGTGGCAACGCGCGGCAATTATGCAAATTTCTCAATCGCCTCCAGCAATGTCGATAAATTGTTGGGGACCATTTATCTGCCCATGACACGGCTACAAGTAAGCGCGACCGGGGAGGTGGCCGAAGGCTCGCAATGGAGTGTGATTGTCGCGCGAAACATTAATCTGACCAATAATGCTCGTCTGGTCATCAACTCTGATTATGAAGGCTCCCCCGTTCCTGTGCCTATTGGTGTTGGCAATCAAGCTGGTGGTACGAATGTACCGCTCCGCTTACGGGAATAGTCACCTTCGGCCTTAAGGAGGGGCTTGCCCAAAGTGGCAAAGTTCTAGAGCATGATGCTTTGAAAAGGAGTGATCATGCCCTTTGTGAACATCAAATTGACTCCAGACGGACTGACGCCAGAAAAGAAGGCCGCCCTGATTGCGGGGGTGACAGAGCTTTTACGCGTTGAGCTCAACAAGAACCCCGACACGACAATCGTTATTATCGATGAAGTGGAGACCGATAATTGGGGGATTGGCGGCAAGACCGTCACACAAAGGCGCGCGGGGGGATGAGCGGCGGGGGGAGGTCTGGTCCACGCAATTCTTCAAAGTGTTGTTTTGCACCTCAGGCCTCATCCAACCCCAAATCGAGGCATGGGGCAGAGTGGGTGAGGGTGCCGACAGAGATATAGTCCACCCCAGTGGCGGCAATATCGGCAACGGTAGACAAATTGACCCCACCGGAAGCTTCCAAAGTCACAGCCCCCGCCACGCGCGCCACGGCAGTCCTTAAGTCTGCCAAGCTGAAATTATCCAACATGATGCAAGTCGGGGCAAAGGGCAGGGCCTCTTCCAATTGGTTTAGGCTATCAACTTCCACTTCGATGGGCAGTAAATGGCCGCCATAGGCTTTGGCGCGGGTCAAAGCGGGCACAATGCCACCTGCGGCGGCAACATGATTATCCTTGATCAGAACGGCATCATCCAAGCCAAACCGATGGTTAGAGCCACCGCCTAAACGGACCGCCTTTTTTTGAAGCGCGCGCAGGCCAGGTGTGGTTTTGCGCGTGCAGGTGATTTTGGCGTTCGTGCCCTTTACCGCCTCGACATAGCGGGCAGTAAGGCTCGCGATCCCAGACAAGGGGCCTAGGAAGTTCAGCATGACCCGCTCTGCCATCAACAGGCTCTGGGCTTTGCCGTGCAAAGTGGCGATCACATCGCCAGCGGCGAGGGCGGCACCTTCTTTCAGGTGCGGCTGTAAGGCGGCTTTTGGATCAATCAGGCGCAGGGTCAGCGCGGCGGCATCCAAGCCCGCCAGAATTCCCACGCTGCGTGCCCGCAACACCCACTGCACCTCAAGGTCAGAATCGACGGTCGCCAACGTCGTGACATCGCCAGCCCGCCCCAAATCTTCGGCAAGCGCCATGCGAACAATCGGTTCAATCACCACATCGGGTAAGAAGGTCATGGGGCTTTATCCAAAGTGATGAAGCTGCGCGTGGCAGGATTAGTTTCATTCGGGAAGTCGCTGCGATAATGACCGCCCCGGCTTTCTTGGCGTGCCAAGGCGCCACCCGCAATCAGTCCTGCGGTGATCAATTCATTGGTGCGGCCATATTGGGCCTTCAGATCTTCGATGGTCAAAACAAGGCTCGTCAGGCCGGTTGCATCGCGCACCACACCGGCTTTGGCGGTCATTTCGGTCCGCAGAAGCTGCAAGGCCTCTTTCGGCAAGGGCGAGATCGCGAGGGCATCGCCGCCGGCGGATCCACCAGAAGGCGCGTCGCGCAAGCGTTCAGCGACCCGGTGTGCAAATACCACGGCTTCCAGAAGCGAGTTAGAGGCCAATCGATTGGCACCATGAACGCCCGTTGAGGCGCATTCGCCAATGGCAGAAAGCCCGTCTAGAGTGGTTTTGCCCCAGACGTCGGTAACTATGCCGCCCATATGATAATGGGCCGCAGGTGCAATCGGGATCAGATCGGTGCGCGGGTCAATTCCAGCTGCCGCACAAGCCGCAAAGACGGTTGGGAAATGCTCTGGGAAACCGGCCCCAATGGCCGAGCGGCAATCCAAGTAAGCGCCCCGACCAGCCTTAATCTCGCTTGCCACCGCGCGCGCAACGCTGTCGCGCGGCGCAAGGTCGCCCAAATGATGATAGCCTGCCATAAAGGGCGTGCCGTTTTGATTGACCAATTGTGCGCCATCGCCCCGAAGAGCTTCGGTGGCCAATGGGGCAGGGTCGCGCGCCAAATCCATGGCGGTGGGGTGGAATTGGATGAATTCAGCGTCCGCAACTAAAGCGCCAGCACGCGCCGCCATGCCCAAGCCTTGGCCTGCTGCTTCTACAGGGTTGGTGGTTACGCGGAACAAGCCGCCTGAGCCCCCGGTCGCCAACACAGTTTCTTCGGCCTCCAAGCGGATCGGCCTACCATTCATGGCGAGAACCCCGCCAATGCGACCCGTATCTGTTTGCAAAAGAGCGCGCGCGGCGACGCCTTCAACCAAACTGATATGGTCGCAGGCGCGCACTGCCTTGATCAGATTAGTCATAATCTCCCGCCCTGCCAAATCACCGGCAACGCGCGCGACGCGGGCATGGCTGTGGGCAGCTTCCAAGGAGAGGGCCAGACTGCCATCCTCATGTCGATCAAAGGCGACGCCGAGGTCTAACAAGTCTCGCACACGCGCTGGCCCGTCCTTGGCGATCAGCATGGCGACAATCGGGTCAACCAAGCCAGCGCCAGCCGCAATCGTGTCCTTCGCATGGCTTTGGGCGCTGTCTTCCGGGGCCAGCGCAGCCGCAAGGCCGCCCTGCGCCCAAGCACTCGATGCCGCTTGCCCAAAGGGGGCGGGCGACACCACGACGCACGGGCGCGGCGCAAGCTTCAGGGCAAGGAACAGGCCAGCCAGACCCGCGCCGATAATCAGGACGCTGCCGTCCTTCAGGCGTTGCGTGTCCACGTCAGATCAATTCCAAAGAGTCGGGTACCTGGCGTGATGGGTCAAATTTGCCAGCCGGGGCAGAGGGGATGGCCAACATGGCGTCAACAGCTTGCTTTGCACGCGCAGCAATATCTGGATCGACTTCCACCTCATAGCGCATCTCTTTCAGCGCATCATAAATGGCTTCCAGCGTGATGACTTTCATATGCGGGCATAGATTGCAGGGCTTGATGAATTCCACATCCGGATTGGCCACGGCAACATTGTCGCTCATGGAGCATTCCGTGATTAGAACCACTTTTTGTGGCTTATAATCCTGCACATAATCGCTCATCGCACCGGTGGAGCCAGTAAAGTCCGAAGCTGCGACCACTTCAGGCGGACATTCTGGGTGCGCCAAAATGATGGCACCGGGGTGGGAGGCGCGGATCTCGGCAATATCATCGGCGGTAAAGCGCTCATGCACTTCGCATTTGCCCTTCCACGAGATGATTTTGATACCCGTTTGGGCGGCAACATTTTTGGCCAGATATTCGTCCGGCAACATAATGACCTGATCCACGCCCCATTCTTTCGCGATGGTTTCAACTACTTGGATCGCATTGGACGACGTGCAGCAAATGTCGCTCTCGGCTTTTACTTCCGCCGTCGTGTTGACATAAGTGACCACGGGCAAGCCCGGATAACGCGCCTTGATCAGACGCACATCGGCACCCGTGATAGAAGCTGCCAGCGAACAGCCCGCCTTCAAGGATGGGATCAGCACGGTTTTGTCAGGCGAGAGGATTTTGGAGGTTTCGGCCATGAAATGGACGCCACCTTGCACAATCACTTTGGCCGAAACTTTAGCGGCCTCACGCGCAAGACCCAGGCTGTCGCCGCGGAAATCACCGACGCAATTGAAGATTTCTGCCGTCATATAATTATGGGCCAAGATAACGGCATCGCGTTCTTTCTTCAGCCGGTTGATGGCTGCGATCAAAGGCGCATAGGCTGGCCATTCCAAGGGCGAGATCACATGGCGCACGATTTCATACAGATGGTCTGTCTCTGCTTTGACGGCGGCATCATAGATGAGGCCATGCGCCGCGGCGGGCGAAAGCTGGCGCGAGCCTGCAGTAGGGCTGACTTCGCGAGCGGGTTTCGAACCTAAATCCAGAACGGCCATATTCATTCTCCTGACCACTAATACTCAAATTGAGCATTAGTGCCTTGCGCTGCGGCGACAGCCACATCCAGCTTAGGGGCTTATACTTAGTGTGAGCATAAGGGTCTGTCAATTGAAAAGCATTTTCCGCCTCTGGAACGATTGCCATCGCCTTGGTCTATCGCTTGGCGAGCGGTAGACTTAGACCAGAGGCACCGGCTTGGCGGCTTGTGCTGCTGCGCGTGAATAGCATAGCTGGGCGACCGCCGGTTTCGGCATGCATGGCACCTGTGGATTCGACGAGGCCGGAGCGCTCCAGCGTCCGACGGAAGTTTTGCTTATGCAGTTTCACCCCACACAAGGCCTCAACCAGATCCTGCAATTCGCTCAAGGTAAAGCGGTCGGGGGCCAGGTCGAAAACAATGGGGCGATAGCGGATCTTGGCGCGCAAGCGACCCATGGCGGTGGCAAGGATACGGCGGTGATCGGAGACCAGCGGCTCTCCTACATAGGTACGCTCAGCCGCCGGGGCAGCGGCTGCTTGACCCTTCGCGCGGTCGCGCTGGGCTTCTTGTACAAGGCCCGCCTCATACAGAAGCTCAAACCGATCAAGCACTTGGGATTCCTGCCACGACTGGCCAAGCAGGCCAAATGCCATGGCGACACGGCTTTGCCGCTCAGTCGTGGTGGCCCAAGCTTTCAAGTCGGGCAGGAGCAAGTCGAGGGCGCCCGTCCCTGCGTCGCTGCGACGATCTTCCCACGGGAAGAAACGGTACCAATCCGCCCATACGCCAGCGCGGCGCTGGCCCTCATCAATGCTGCCGGCCAAAGCAATATAGCCAACAGAGACCACACGATCGGCGTCTGAGGATTGGCCCATGTCGGCCACGGGGGCTTCGCGGCCTTTGTCGCCAAACGTGTAGAGTTGCTCCACATAGCCGAGCGCGAAGCCTGTTTGTGAGGTCACAAAATCGCGCACCGCCAGTTCAAACGTCCGGTGGCCGATTGGGTCAAAGCTGCCAAAGGGCAGGCCGATTGCACCCGGGCTGCCGCTCAACAAGACTTCAGGGCCCTTGCCGCTGGCTGCCACGACGACGGCGGATAGGCCGATAATGACGCGTGGCGTGGCACTCATATTAGGGCTCCCACCGGGCTGGCAGATCGAAGGCTACACCTTCCCAACAATCTTCGCCACGGCCTATCGCGTCAATCGCATCGACCATCGCGCCACCTCGACCTAAAAGATCATCGGCGTAACGGGTCAAAAGGCGATTAGGTGTGGCAGTCGGTGAAGCCTCGCGGATGAAATGCGCGATTTTGAGTGGAGGCACGTCAGGGTTCAGGGCACAGGCGACCATGAAGGCAGAGGCGGTTGAACGCGATACACCAGCCCAACAATGCACGACCAAGGGTGAGGCCTGATCCCATTTCTTTACATGGTCCAAAATGGCGGTGACATGGGCTTCTGCGGGGGTAATCAGGCCTTCTTGCACATAAGTGACGTCATTGAGACCAAGCTTCAGATGTGTGTCGGGCGACAGGCCAGCAGGGGTTTCAATCATGCTGGTGGGGTCCAGAAGCGTAATCATACCCCATGGACGCAAGCGCATGACGGTAGACGGGACCAAAGCTAGAGAGCAGACTGAAATATAGGGCATTACACGACTTTCTTGGGCCGCTCGGTCAGGTTTTGCGCGTCAATCTGAGTGAGCAAGGCCTGATGACGGGCAACATAGGCTTCTTGGGCCTGACGGGCAGGCCAAGGGTCAATCGTAATGGCAAGGCCCGATGGGGGCGCTCCAAAAAAGCCTACCGATTCCTCCTGGCCAAAGCCCGCAACTTGGGTGGCTTCAAAAAATGCGCAAGCAAGATCGGCACGCTTGATCAGTTTTTTCAGTGGTGCTGGGGTCTTGGGCGGCAGGCCGAAGCGTATATGGACGGCGCGCTCCAACCGGTCCTCAAACGCACGATAATCGACGCCTAGCGCGTTCTTGAACGGGCTGATCATATCGCCAACCACATACTCAGGGGCATCATGGAGGAGCGCCATCAAGCGTTCTTGGGGCGTCAAGCTCGGCTCAATAAAGGCCGCAATTTCTTCGACGATTAGGCTGTGTTGGGCAACCGAGAAGGCATGGTCCCCCGTCGTCTGGCCATTCCAACGCGCAACCCGCGCAAGACCATGGGCGATATCTTCAATCTCAATATCCAAAGGTGAGGGGTCTAGCAGGTCCAAACGCCTGCCCGACAACATGCGCTGCCACGCGCGGGGCGGGGCGGATTTGGCGGTTTTACGCGGCGGGGCGGGAGCTTGTGTGGCCATTTGTCTCATGTGGTTGATTGTCACTTGTGAACGCTTGTGGCGCCCCCCTACGTTCTGGGCGTGGAAACACACTCATGCCGAGAATGACACTGAAATGCCAGTGGACTTCTCAGCAGAGAGGCGAGACGCACGATGGGGGTCTCAGTGGAACCATACGAGCGTCGCACGGTTTTATGGCGGTGGAGGAAGCAAAATGACTCATTCTGAAATAATGGCTGAAATTCTTGTCCCCTTGCGGGGTGACGAAACCGATGTAGCACTTCTGCAGCAGGGCTTGGCGCTCGCTGAAGTCGTCAATGGCAAGGTCGCGAGCGTCTATGCTCAAATGGATCCAACCGAACTCATGGCTTGGTCTGCTGATGGCGCATTCGCCACCACATCGGCGACGCTCATCCAATCGGCCCGCGACGGCAATGATCAAGCGTGGACCGACGTCCAAGCCCGTGTGGAAGCCTTGGCGGGGGGGCATGCTGGATTGACAGTCGAGCGGCTCGTTGGGTTGCAGGATCGCTTGCTGGCGCGCCGGGCGGCCTTGAGCGACATCGTGATGTTTGCTTGCGAGACCGTGCGCGGGAAAACCAACATCTCGCCAGTTTTTGAAGCACTTTTGATGGACGCCCACGCACCAATCTTCATCCCGCGTACGCCCATTAGCATGCTGACGGGGACCGCCCTGATTGCTTGGGACGGCAGCGTCGAAGCAGGCCGCGCCGCAAAAGCTGCCCTGCCACTTCTGCGTAAAGCCAGCAAAGTCGTAATCATTCAGTCGGTTGGTGCGCTCGAAGACGAAGGCAAGGACTTGAGCGATCCCGCGCGCTTACAGGACTGGCTTGGTCGACAAGGCATTAAGGCCCACATCGAATTGATGGATGCCTCAAAGGACGCGGCGACTGAAATCCTCAAGGCCTGCACCGCGCATGGGGCGGGGCTTTTGGTTGCGGGAGCCTATGGGCACAGCCGCGCAAGAGAATTTGTGTTCGGCGGCGTTACCCGCACGCTTCTGAAGACAATTACCACTCCCTCCTTGATGCTGTGCCACTGAAGCAGTGCAGCCTTACTTAGAAAGGACAAATCATGTCTGGACTCACTCAAATGATACTGCGCCTCGCCCGCAACCCAGAAGCTGGCTATCCCACGGGCGACAGCCGCCATGGCTATGTGGTCATTGCGCCTTTGCGTCCTGATGGACATCTGGACGCGGAAGCTTGGAAGGTCCATCGCGCCAAATGCACGGTCAAACGCTTTTCGC
>CALRLV020000070.1:0-10541 GCA_943368895.1 Ferrovibrio terrae | reverse complement strand
ACTTCAACCGCGGCATGGTCTTCATTCCAACAATCATAGTCGGTCACCATACAGACCGACGCATAGGGCAATTCCGCCTCACGGGCGAGCTTGGCTTCGGGCATATTGGTCATGCCAATGACCGAACAGCCCCACGAGCGATAAAGATTGCTCTCGGCCAATGTTGAAAATTGTGGCCCCTCCATCACGAGATAGGTACCGCCCTCGGTCACATCCGCGCCGGAGCAACGCGCCGCTTGTGCGGCTAGCCCTGCCAAACGCGGACAAATGGGATGGGCTACCGACACATGGGCGACAAGGCCTGTGCCGTAGAAGCTTTTGGGCCGTGCAAAGGTACGGTCGATGAATTGGTCTACCACGACAAAATGACCTGGCGGCAGCTCTTCCTTGAGCGAACCGACGGCGGAAATAGACAATACATCTGTCACCCCTGCCCGCTTGAGGACATCTATATTTGCGCGGCTATTGAGTTCAGACGGGGAAATACGATGCCCGCGGCCATGGCGCGGCAGAAACACCACCCGTTGGCCGTCCAATTCAGCATCGAAAATTTGATCGGAAGGCTCACCCCACGGGCTTTCGATGGTCCGCCATTCGCCAGATAAGCCTGGGATATCATAAAGCCCAGAACCACCAATCACTCCCAAAACCCAATTTGACATTTCGCTTAACCCTCTTTGCGCCAACGCGTCACGTCGCGGCGGCAAGCCTCTAATGTGGCCAAGCGGCGCTGCATCACGGCATTTGGATTTTTTGCGCCCGCAAGCTCTCGCTGGCCCTGGCGGGCAAAAGCATCATAATCGGCCCGAAAGCGGGGCTCACCACGCACAGTCGAGGCCGCCAATACCATGGGCTGCATCGCATCACTCAATGCCATAATCTCACGCGCGACCCCGACGACTTGTTTAGGTGCGCCTGGCCGGCTGGCTTGAATGCGGGTGATCGCGCCCATGAAATCCGCGGTACCATAGCATTGTACCAAGCGGGTATAATCGCGCGATACATCAAAGTTTGGCGCAATTTCTCGCGCAATCTCGGTAGGCGTCAGCGGGCCACGCGGCGCAATGGGTGGTATTGGCATGGCTGGACTGGATAAGGCTGGCAGGGTCGCATCTGTCTGGGCAGCAGGCACCGCACTTGGGTTGAACTCCTGCGGCAACTCGAATTGCTTGGTCTCCAGCGGCGCGATCATCGGCGTGGCGGGTGCTTTGCGGCCAAGATTGACCGTTACCTCTGGCACAGGGTCCTGAGCGGCGGCTGCGGGCACAGGGTCTTGGGCTTGGGCAGAAGCCCAATCGACTGGCCCCACTGCCAGCATGAGAAAAATCGCAAGAGGTGCAAAACGCATGTTCAATCCATTACATAGCGGATTGGCAGGTTCTTAAGCCCGCCAACAAAATTGGCTTCCGATAGTTTGGGTTCGCCTGCAAATTCGACGGATTTGAGGCGCGGCAGCAATTCTTCCCAGAATATCCGCATCTCCAGCTTGGCCAAATGCTGGCCTAAGCACAAGTGCGCGCCATAACCAAAGGCCAAATGCTTGTTCGGGGTGCGATCGATGCGGAATGCATAGGGGTCGTCAAACACTTCCTCGTCGCGATTGCCCGAAGGATAGGACAGCATCAGCCAATCGCCCTTTTTGATCATTTGACCGCGCAATTCATAGTCAGCGGTGGCAGAGCGCATGAAATGGCGTACGGGCGTCGCCCAACGGATCGACTCATCCACCAAGCCATGAATCAAATTTAGATCTTTCTGAACGGCTGCCAATTGGTCAGGATTTTGGATCAAGCCAAACAAGCCTGCGGCGGTCGAAGACGAAGTCGTATCATGGCCGGCCGTGGCGATAATGGTGTAATAGCTGACGGCTTCGAACGCGCCAATCGGCTCCCCATCCATCTTGGCATTGGCAATCACAGTCGCCACATCTTCGGTCGGGTTGGCCCGGCGCGCCTCTGTAATCTGGTTGAAATACATGAAGAAGTCCATCAGGACGGCTTGGATATCGGCCAAGGCCTTTTGTTCGTCCTGCAACTCGCCGCCCGAGCGGTTCATTTCTGGATCTTGCGCGCCAAACAATTCCTGGGTGAGCTTCAACATGCGTGGCTCATCCACTTCCGGCACGCCCAGAATCTCCATGATGACACGCAACGGGAAGAAGAGTGCAATATCATTCAGGAAGTCACACTGCCCACCCATCGCAGCCATTTTGTCGACATAGATGCGGGCGATTTTGCGGATTTGATCTTCAAGCTTGCGCAAATTCTGCGGCATGAACCAAGCTTGGGTCATCACGCGGAACTTTGGGTGATCCGGCGCGTCCATTTGTACAAGGGTTCGGATCAAATGGGGGGAGCCACCAGTCTGCTTGCGCACCTTCTCATCCACCGACTTCGTCGTCAGGGTAGTTGGCAATTCGCCGCTCAAAAACAGGTCGTTCTGACGACTGATTTCCAGAATGTCGGCGTGCTTTGATACAAACCAGAATGGTTCAAAATCAGACATCTGAGTCTTGGCAAGTGGATAGTCGGTGCGAATTTTTGCAAACGTGGCATCCATCACCACTTGATCCGCATATGTCTTTGGACTGACCACGGCACGCGACAGCTCTTCTGGTAGAATTGGATCTGCAGACATCACGTGAGCTCCCTGTATGGCCATTTATGACTGGGCCTTATGGAGGCAACGATGTGACTGTCTGGCCGTACGGGTCAAGGCCACCCGCACAGAATTGATGTGATGCCCGCCTGCTGGTGATGCGTTTGCATCGCTCAAGGCGCGTTGAGGTCCTGCTCCGCAATAATACGTAAGCCACCATCCTTCAGTTCGAAGAAATAGGCCTGGCTCATCAGCTCGCATGGCTTCTCTGAGTTAAGCTCGCATTCTTCCCCGGTGAGGCGAATGCCATTCAGCTTGTAGTCAAACTTGATTTTGTTGCCAAAAATGCTCTTCAAAACCACGTCCGCAGGCTCTGACGGGATCAAATCGCCAGGCGTTACTTCATAAGGTGTTTGGGGAATTGGCGACAGACCTTGCAGGCGTGCGCTATAGATGCGCAAGCCACGGTCGATATATTCAGTGATATAGCCCGCATCGAACGTGCCATCCTTATTGATGTCACGGAAACACTGGGCACGCCGCAAGCCCTGATCTGGCAAAACCGGAGTACAATAGCCCACGCCATTATCGAGTTGGACCTCAAACAATATGGTACCAGCCGGAACAGATTGGGGATAGCTACCACGCCGGGCAATCGTATTGACCTTCAGCCGCGCCGTATTGGTCACATGCACCTCAAAGCGGGCGATAACGTCGCCGGGGCGAATGATTTCGTCAGCTTTGCTGGTGGTGATCAAAGTTGACTTGAACAGAAAATCCGTCACGGGCATTTGTAATAGCTTGCCCTCCACCGCGCGCTCGTTCGCTGTGGGCGCTCGGTCTGCGTACGTGGGGCCTGTCATGGCTGCTGTCGCGCCAAGCGCAAGGGCGACCGCCCAGCCAAATGTCTTGCTAAAATATGTCATCCAACAACCCTCTAATTTACTGGGCTGCACGCTGTGCTGCGCCAATCACGCGGGTCAATCGGGGATCAACTTTATGCATCAGCACAAGGCCAATCGCACGTGCCACCCCCGTGACGCCCGCAACAGGACATAGGGATGACCGACCTTAATTGCCAATTACAAAGAGGTAAGTTTCTGAAGTTTAACGTCTAGGTTGCTATAAAAGGCTGGCCGACAGACTGCCAATCACTCTATAATTTCAGGACCGACGTAATCGGCCACACGGCAATTGCCAGCCCGATTATTACCTCAATAGCAACCGATCGCACAACGTGGCTGTGCTGGGTATTGCTGTCCATGCTGTAGGACAAATAACGACCCAGTGCAGTGAAGAACCACCCTGCAGCTAATACGCTACAAGCAGCGAGACCAGCTTCCTTGCCCCAGAAAACCATGAAGGCCAAAGCCGACAAATGGAGGCCTAAAAACATCCCACCAAACGTCGCGCGAAACTCAGCATAACCTTCGGGCTGACCATTTTCGGGTTGGAGCCGCACAAGCCGCCCGGCCCACATCGGATCAAACATGCCCTTAACGCCAAGACCCGCACCAAAGGCGAGGGTTCCAGCCGAAATATAAAAAACGATATCATACATAGGCATAGCCTCGAAAGGTATAGGGTGATTTTTGATCTTCTTCGGTTATAGTCATTAATCGTAAAATTTCTTCCAATAGGAGTGCATAAGGTTGGCCAAAGCGAACAAAACACAACCCGAGCCCAAAAGTGTGGCTGCCTTTCTTGCTGAAATTGAACCCGCTGCCCGTGCTGAAGAAGGTCAAGTCTTGGTCGATCTCTTCGCACGGGTAACCGGTCAGCCACCTGTGATGTGGGGGCCATCGATCATCGGGTTTGGTTCGTACCATTATCGCTATGAAAGCGGGCACCAAGGCGACTCCCCACGCGTGGCGTTTTCACCGCGCAAAGCCAAGCTGGTCTGCTACCTCAAACTCGAATCCATCGGCGCTGCCCCTCTGCTCGCCCGGCTCGGTAAGCACAGCACCGGCAAGGGCTGCCTCTATATCAATAAATTGAGCGACATTGATTTGGACGTGCTCGAGGCTTTGGTGACTGACAGCTATCAGGAAATGGCCAAGGCCTATCCCAATTGAGTAACTCCACCCATATAGGGCACCAGAACGTCGGGCACGCGAATGGTGCCGTCCTCTTGCTGATAATTCTCCAGCACAGCCACCAAGGTCCGCCCGACCGCCAGGCCCGATCCGTTTAGGGTATGGACAAAGCGCGTGGCCTTCTCGCCTTTGGCCCGTGTGCGTGTATCCATCCGGCGGGCTTGGAAATCACCGCAATTGGAGCAAGAGGAGATTTCGCGATAAGCGCCGGTGCCATCGTTTTGCCCCGGCAACCACACTTCCAAATCATAAGTGCGTTGCGCCGAAAAGCCCATGTCGCCCGAACACAAAAGCATCCGCCGATACGGCAGTTTCAGGGCTTCTAAAATGCTTTCAGCGCACGTGGTCATGCGCTCATGTTCGGCCGCCGAGGTTTCTGGCGTGGTTATCGATACCAATTCAACTTTCCAGAATTGGTGCTGGCGGATCATGCCGCGTGTATCACGACCTGCACTACCGGCCTCTGACCGGAAACAAGGTGACAAAGCCGTCAGGCGCAGTGGCAGGCGCTCTTCGTCGAGGATTTGCTCCCGCACGAGATTGGTCAGCGAGACTTCCGAGGTCGGGATCAAATAGCGGCCGTCTGTTGTCTTGAACAAATCCTCTTCAAATTTGGGGAGTTGGCCAGTCCCGAACAAGGCGTGGTCGCGCACCAGAACTGGAGCATTGGTTTCCTGATAGCCATTGTGTTGGGTATGCTGGTCCAGCATGAATTGGCCCAAAGCACGCTCAAGCCGGGCTATTTGACCGCTCAACACAACAAATCGCGAGCCCGAAATGCGGGCCGCACCTTCAAAATCCATCCCGCCAACGGCTTCGCCAATCGCGACATGGTCTTTCGGTACAAAGGGGAATTGCGGTGGCGTACCCCAGTGCTTCACAACCACATTGCCAGATTCATCCCCGCCATGGGGCACGCCGAGGTCAGGCAGATTTGGCAAAGCTTGAATAATCGCGTCCAATTCAGCTTGGGCGACGGCTTCGGTTTGACTCGATTGCTCGATCACCGCCTTAGCGTCGGCCACTTCGGCCATCAGACGGGCAGCTTCCGCCTCATTCTTCTGCGCTTTGGCAGCCCCAATCGCTTTGGATGCCGAATTGCGCACGGCTTCTGCTTCCATCCGCTTGGTCATCGCGGTACGCAGGCGGCTATCAATCTCCAAAATGGCAGGCGTTTGGGCCGACAAGCCGCGTAGCGCCCAGCTGGCGTCATAATGGGCGGGATTGTCGCGAAGGGCTTTTAGGTCATGCATGATCAGGCTCTAAGTTGTTGCGCGCCCCTGATAGCGCGCGTTGCACGCGCCTGAAAGAGCGCGCGCGCAGGCAAGGCAATCAGACTGCCCGACCAACTCGACAAAAACCATTGCGGGCTCTATCTCGCGGGCATGTATCTGATCCTAGCCACTGGTCCGCGCGCCGCCATTGAAGGCGCTTCGAAACTCCTTGATGCACTGGGTGGCTTTGGGGCTGTCGGCTGGTGGGAGTTAGAGCGCCGGCAATATAAGCTCGAGGCCTATGCCTATACGCTAGAGGGTGCACAAGTTGGTGTGGGTGCTCTCGCACTTTCAGACCCCGATTTGGAGGCCCGTATCGCACCGCTTGAGGATGCGGATTGGGTCAAAATGTCACTTGAAGGCCTGCCGCCTGTTCCAGCTGGACGGTTCATGGTCGTTGGCAGCCACGATGTTGGCAAAGCGAAAAACGGCACCGTCGAAATCATCATTGATGCTGGCGAAGCCTTTGGTACAGGCCATCATGGGACAACGTCGGGCTGCCTTTTGGCACTCGACCGGCTGTTGACGCGCGGCAAGCGCCCGCAACGGGTTCTGGACGTGGGAACAGGTTCCGCCATTCTCGCCATTGGTGCCGCGAAAACCGGCAGCCGGGTTGTTGTTGGGACTGAGATTGACCCCCGCGCCAATTATATCGCGGGCCTCAATGCCAAGCTGAACCACGTCGGCCCAAAGGTACGCACCTATGTTGCCAATGGCGTTCGCCGCGCCCTGATCCGCTCTCAGGGCCCGTTTGATTTGGTGTTTGCGAATATTCTGATGAAGCCGTTAGTGCGCTTGTCGCCAGACTTGGCCGGCATTGTGAAGCCAGGCGGGCGGATTGTGCTGTCGGGACTTTTGACCCACCAAGAGCCCGCCATTCGCCGCGCCTATGGCCAACGGGGTTTAGTGCTAGAGCATCGCTATCGGAAAGAAAATTGGTCAACCTTGACCTATCGCAGGCCTTTAAAGGCCGAATAAGCGCGCCTAGGCTCGGCGGCTCAAATCGTCATAGGTTGTCTCAGTCAGGCTGGTCAGGAATTCGGTCAGCATTTCGTGGAATTCTGAAGCCTGCATGTGAAGGCGGTTCGGGTTCGGGAAACGGTAGTCCCAAAAGCTGGTGATGTGGCTCATCACGCCCATGCTATGACCCAGCTCGATAAATAGACGCGGCGCTTCAAGCAAAAACTTCCGGAATGCCGCTGCGTTTCCATGTTCGACCAAATCGTTGAAAGCATCATCATAAAGGCCCAAAATTGCGACACAGCCGCGAGCGGCCTTTTGGATCGCCTTCTTCAACGCGATGCGCTGATTTGTAATGGAGGTGTCCAAAGTCTTGTCCATCGCGCCTTCCAGAGAAACGCGGTCGAGCGCTACCGAAAGAGACTTCAATTTGGTCATGCTGCCGTTGAATTGCCATTTGAAATATAAAAAGCCCTTCCAACTGAAGATGCTGTCTTCAAACTGCTGACCATCGAGACCCAATGTGACGCGCAAAGGATCCAAGCGCGACTCTGTGTCCTTGGTCAGAATCGCGTCCACCATCCGCTTGATGCTTTGGCTCATTTGATTGTTGGATCCGCCAAAGGCCAGCGTAATCAATTGACGGATTTGTTCTCCCGCGAAACTGCGCATGCGGTCAATGTCGGCAGTGGACATAGCAAAATAACAATCGGCTGGCGCGAAATCATAGCGCGTCAACGTCTCTTTGAGCAGAAACGGATCCAGCGAAGGTAGCTTGGCCAATAGGCTCAACAGCATGAAATCATGCTCCATATCGCCTTGTTCGCCACCCAACATTTCAATCAACGTCGCTTGATAGCCCGTTTGGCCGATCAAAATGGACTGACCGCCCGCGCGTAGGGTTGTTTTATCAAACGGAAAAATAATTTTCGTCGCAACCGGGCTCGATCGCGGCATCAAATAGGTCTCATCCGACCGCAGCCGATGTTTGACAAAGATCGCGCGATTTAAGGTTGGATCTTGAAAGAATGGACGACGCACATACTCGTCTTCTTCCTTATTCTGCTCATAAACTTGGAACAGGTTGAGCACGCGGCTGGTCGATGCCGTCCGATACAAGGCTTCAAGACTTCGGAGACCGCGCATTTACTTTCAGAGTCCTCCCAGTCTTTGCATGCTTATGCTTGCCAAACCTTGGACCAGCTAAAGACTAGATCGGCGTATGTAACTCATCGGATGCAAACAAATTGTGAATCGGTCAGCGTCCTTGTCTTGCGCGAGTTAAGCCATGCCTCTAGGCTCTGCGCATGTTCCAAACTTATGACGTGCGCGGTGGCGCAGACCAAGGCCGCAAGGCACTCCCCCTAATCCGCGCTCAGCTGGAGCAATTGGGTCTCGACGGCCTGTTTGTGCCCCATGAAGACGAGTGGCAGAATGAATATCTGCCTGATTGCGCCGAGCGTTTGGCCTGGGCAACGGGTTTTACCGGGTCTGCGGGTGCCGCCATCATCTTGCGCGACAAGGCCTATTTGTTTTCCGATGGGCGCTACACCCAGCAGGCGCTGAGCCAAACGGCACCGGAATTGTTTGAACAGCGTGACCTCGTCGATCAAGGGCCAGCCTTTTGGCTTAAGGCAGAGGCACCCGCTGGTGCCAAGATTGGCTATGATCCCCGTCTCGTCCCTCCCGACGCCTTAGCCCGTCTAAAAGAATCGGCGGCTCAAGCAGGCGTCGAATTAGTCGCCGTTGGCGTCAATCCGATTGATCAAGCTTGGCAAGATCGCCCTGCGGAGCCGAGTGCTGAAATCGTCCCTCATCCGGAAACCTTCTCGGGCGAAAGCAGCGCCTCGAAGCGCTCGCGCATCGGCGAAAAGCTGTCTGGCGATGGCATTGAGGCCAGCGTTCTAACTTCGCCTGCTGCATTGGCTTGGCTGTTCAATATCCGCGGCAAAGACGTCACACGCACGCCTTTGGCCTTGGGCAGTGCTATTTTGAACAAAGACGGCACGGCGCAATTGTTTGTGAAGCCTGAGAAGGTAACGCCAGAATTGCGCGGATTCTTGGGCAATGAAGTATCCATCAGTGCAGAGCCCGATTTCGTCGAAGCGCTCAAACAAACCAGCGGCAAGCGCGTTTTGGTCGACCCCAGCCTATCGTCGGCCCATGTATTTGATGCCTTACACGCAGCTGGAGCTCAAGTCGTTCGCGGGCAAGACCCCACCATTTTGCCGCGTTCCTTGAAGAATGCCGTGGAGATCGCTGGCACTAAGCGCGCCCATGCGCGTGACGGGGTTGCATTGGCCAATTTCCTTCATTGGTTTGATATGGAAGCACCCAAGGGCAAGCTGACGGAGATTGATATCTGCAAGGCCATCGAAGGCTTCCGCCTCGCAACCGGCGCTTTGCAGGATTTGTCGTTTGATTCCATCTCGGGCGCTGGTCCCAACGGGGCTTTCCCGCACTATCGCGTGACGGTCGAAAGCAACCGTAAGGTCGATCAAGATAATTTATTCTTGCTCGATTCTGGCGGCCAATATCTCGATGGCACCACTGATGTCACCCGCACTGTCGCGGTCGGCACGCCGAGTGCGGAAATGAAAGACCGCTTCACCCGCGTTCTCAAAGGCCATATCGCGCTGTCGCGCGTGCGCTTCCCGAAAGGTACCACGGGTTCTGCGCTCGACGCCTTGGCCCGCATGAGCTTATGGGAAGGTGGGTTTGATTATGACCATGGCACGGGCCATGGCGTAGGCTCTTATCTCGGCGTGCACGAGGGCCCGCACCGCATCGCCAAAGTGCCCAATCATGTGGCGCTAGAGCCTGGCATGATCGTGTCGAACGAGCCCGGCTTCTACAAAATTGACGGTTACGGCATTCGTACCGAAAACCTGCAATATGTGACGCCTGCCACCCCGATTGAGGGCGGAGAGCGGCCGATGTTGGGCTTTGAGACCTTAACACTGGCCCCGATTGATCGCCGCTTGATCGTGGTGGAGATGTTGACTGAAGCAGAACGGGTTTGGTTGAACCAGTATCACGCCAAAGTTTTGGCCGAGATTGGCCCTCGGGTCGAAGCCGATGTGCGGGCTTGGCTTGAAGCGGCAACTGCACCGCTTTAGCCCTTTATCGCCTTTAGTCCATTGACCTCAAAGGTTGGCTGACCCATCACAGACGGGTGAGTCAATCTTTAGCCCCCTTCAAGCATGTTTCTTTCGCCCGCTATTGGTGTGCGCGTGTCTTTTGGACCTTGGGCACGCAGATTCAGATCACAGCCATGGGCTGGCAGGTCTATGATATTGCGCGCGCGCGCGGCGATACGATTGAAGAAGGCGCGTTTCTTTTAGGATTGATTGGCCTCTCACAATTCATTCCGCTTTTGATCCTGTCCTTGTTTGGTGGCCAAGCAGCCGATCGGTTTGATCGCCGCCTGATCATTCTCGGCTGTATCGCTCTGAAAGTCGCGATTGCAGGCGCCTTGGTCGCGGCTTCTGGTTTTGCGCCGTCTGCCTTGATTGCCGCTATTTTTGCGGTCGCCATGGTGACGGGGATGCTGAACGCCTTTTTGCCCGCCGCCAGTTCAGCCATGGTGTCCAACCTCGTACCGCGCGATCAG
>CALRLV020000069.1:0-10581 GCA_943368895.1 Ferrovibrio terrae | reverse complement strand
ATGGTCGCCATCGCACAAGAGATTGCCGCCATGGGCGTAGGCGTAACCACCAAGGCCTGTGACGTGCGCATCCCTTCTGAAGTCGATGCTTTGGCCCAGCATGCCGTTGACACATTCGGAAGCCTCGACATCTGGGTCAATAATGCTGGCATTGGCTATATTATGAAGCCACTTCTGGAGGTAACCGAAAACGATTGGGATGCGGTAATCGACGTCAATTTGAAGGGCTGTTTCTTTGGCGTCCAGGCTGCTGCCAAGCGCATGATTGCCGCTGGCAGGGGCGGGCGTATTATCAATATTGCGAGCCAAGCGGCCAAATCTGGCTTTCCCCATGCCCAAGCTTATACTTCATCCAAGCATGGCTTGGTTGGGTTGGCCCGCTCTGCGGCTGTCGAACTTGGGGGCCATCAGATTACCGTTAACAACGTCTGCCCGAACCATGTGACCACCGGGCTGGGGGCTTGGCAGAATGAGTATTTCTCCAAAGTCGTGGGGGCTGCCTCGGTTGAAGATTATTTGAAAGCCATGGCAGCACGCATCCCTTTAGGGCGGCCCGGCCTGCCCGAAGACACAGCTGCGGCAGTCGCCTTTCTGTGTAGCGCCGACGCTGTCTATATAACTGGCGAAAGCATGAATGTGTCGGGCGGAGAAGAGCCCCACTAAACCGCTGCTTGAAGGGGGTGACATGGCGTTCTTATCTGCGATTTCGATTCTGGTTGCCGATTATGATGAGGCAATTTCTTGGTATCGTTCCAAGCTTGGTTTCGAGCTAATCGTCGACACCCCGATGGGCGGCGAAAAGCGCTGGGTTGTGGTGGCACCAAGTGTGGATGCGCAGACGCGGATTATTCTGGCAAAAGCCTCAGGGCCAGAGCAGACTGCCTTGATTGGCAGGCAGATGGGCGGACGGGTGGGCTTCTTCCTGCAGACTGACTCGTTTGACGAGGCCTATGCCGACATGGTCGCGGCAGGCGTTGTATTCCGTGAAGAGCCGCGAAGCGAAATTTATGGGAAAGTCGTGGTATTTGAAGATTGCTATGGCAATGGCTGGGACCTTATTGAGCCCGCCGACTAGCGCCACGGATCCAAAGACGAGCGGGTTCCTCGATCAGATAATGCGCGCAGGCCGAGACCAGCATCAAGATCGCCGTCATCGCTACAATCGTCAAAGGGTTAATCGGGATAGATGTGCCTAAAACGCCAGCGAGATTCTGTAGTGCCATAAAAACGGGTACATGCAGGATGAAAATCGCGTAGGACCAGCCGCCTAGCTGTACCATCAAGGGCGCGTCCAATCCGGTTCCGACACCTGAATCTGGTTTTGTGACATCTCGGGCCGCAAGCCCAATAACCAGAAGGGCACCACCTAGCGCCACAATGCCCGTGGCTAAGCCAAAAAATGCCCCACTCACGGCAATCAATGTACCCAATAGTACCACACGAAAAGCGTCACGCGCTGTTAGATGCCAAGTCTCGAACAACACCCGAGCCGCCACGCCGACGAACATAACCGATGCTCCACGCAAGATGCCTAGATCGGCTGTCGACTGTGTCATCGTGCGGCCAAGGACAAGGCGAAATCCCAAGTCAATGAGCAAAACCAAGCCAAGCGTCATAGCGAGGAATAACCAAGGTCGATGCCGCAAACTAGACGCAAACCAAAGAAAAATCGGGAACAAGAGATAACCGAAGAATTCAGCACTGATGGTCCAGCCAGGAAAGTTCCAGACCCCTGCACCGGGGACACCCCAAGCCTGTAACAGGAATATGTTGGCAACGAGACCTAGGGCGGTAAAATTGTGAGCTTCGTCGCCCTTTCCGACCAGATGGGCTGCAAGCACCAAGCCAGCCAGAATGGCCAGAGCCAAAAGATGCAACGGATAAAGCCTGGCCAAGCGGGCCCGCATAAAGGTTGCGAAATGGAAATTTGCTTTGCTGCGCGCCCAATAGATGTGGGTCAAAACAAAACCAGATAGGACAAAGAAGATATCGACGCGCGCAACGCCTGCCTTCATGATCGGCCACGATCCGAAGCCCGCATGGTCATACATGTCACCCAAATGGAAGACTGCAATCCAGATCGACAACAAAAAGCGGAGGCCGGTGAGACTGTCAAACGTTTCAGGACGCAATTGAGTCAAAATAATAGTCCATCGAAATAAATGAAAATTGGGAAATTGTCCCGCCGGCAAACCCGCCAGTACGTATGTCCCACCATCGCGTCTGCTTGACAAGGCCGTAGGCGGGCGGCAGGTCTTTGGTCTTGCTATCGCGGACCAAAGGCGCTCTTCATGACTGTTATCCCGTCACAATTCAGCTGGCCCAATGGCACAAAGTTGGCCGTGTCCCTTGTGATCAATGTCGAAGAAGGGGCTGAGCAGAATATCCGCGACGGCGATAAGGGACCTGAGCCGGTAGATGAGTTAGGGGCAGTCCCCAATCGGCCTATGCGTGTCTATGGTAATGAGAGCAATTATCAATATGGCATCAAAGCAGGCTGGCCCAGAATTCGCGATCTGTTTGACAGCTATAACTTTGCGCCAACTGTCACAGCCGCAGCCTTAGCGCTGGAACGCGCACCTGAAATCGCCGCCGACATTGTCGCTCGGAAATGGGAAGTTGCAGCACATGGCTATCGGTGGAGCCACCAGTTCTGGATGGATGAAGAGAAAGAACGTGCCTTCATTACTAAAGCGCGAGACTCCCTCCTGAAGACGACGGGGCAGCGGCCAGAAGGCTGGCTATCGCGCTACCTTTTGACCGATCAAACGCGGCGGATCTTGGCGGAAGAAGGCTTCACCTATCATATGGACGACTATTCCGGCGACATGCCCTTCTGGGACAGTGTTAAAACGACGCAAGGGATCAAGCCCATGCTGATCACGCCTTATGCGATTGACACCAATGACATGAAGATGTGGGTCGCCCCAGCCATGCAGCCTTGGGACTGGGCGGAGTATGCCATCCAAAGCTTCGACGCTCTTTTGGCCGAGGCGCGGCGCGGGCAGGCGCGGGTGCTGAATATCGGCCTCCATTTGCGAATTGTTGGTCGACCCGGCCGGATCGGCGCGCTGGACCGTATCTTGGCTCACATCAAAGCGCATGAGGACGAGGTCTTTGTCGCCGGACGCAATACTTTGGCGCGAGCATTTACAGCGCAAGTCCCTTATATTGGGTGACGGCGAGCCCAACCTTGCTGAAAAGTTACTTGACCGCAACCCATGCGATCCCGTGACTATGCGCCTGTTTTTAACCCGCCGTGCGATCCTGCAGGCCAATTTTTGAGTGGAGCATTTTGATGCGTCGATTGACAAAAGCCGTTTTGGTTTCCCTCATCGCCCTATCGGCACAACCGGCTTTGGCACAGATTGCTCCGCTGCCTGGCTTCCCACAGGACCGCTACAAGGACTTCAAGGCTGATCCCGCCGTGACCTATGGCACGCTGCCTAATGGCATGCGATATGCGATCAAGAAATGGCCGACACCTAAGGGCGAAGTCGCCATTCGCCTGCGCATTGCCGCCGGTGCCCTCAATGAGGAAGACAATCAATCGGGCCTAGCGCATTTTCTGGAGCATATGGCATTTAATGGCTCCGAAAATGTCCCTGAGAGTGAGTTTGACAAAATCCTCGCCCGGGAGGGTTTGGCCTTTGGCCCAGATACCAATGCATATACCAGCTGGGACGAGACAGTTTATCAATTGGACATGCCAAAGGCTGAAAAGCTAGAATTGGGTCTGTCGATGATGCGCGAAACTGCGGGACGTCTAACGCTGAACCCAGAGGCCATTGATCGCGAGCGTGGAATCATCCAGTCCGAAGAGCGGGCACGTGAAAATCCGGGCTTCCGCCAGTTCCGCGCCTTTGCCGCCCAAGCCCTTGATGGAACCCGCATCCCCAGCCGCTTCCCGATTGGCGATATGAAGGTGGTCCGCGAGGCCCCGAGAGAGCGTTTCGTCGATCTGTATAAGCGCTTTTACACCCCCCAGCGCGCGTTTCTGGTTGTGGTGGGCGACGTCGACCCAAAAGCCGCCGAAGCCCTGATTCAGGCGCAGTTTAGCAATTGGGAACAGCCCAAGGATGCCGGCAAAGACCCTGATTTGGGCACGCCGAAGCGCGAACCGGGGTCTGTTAAAATCTTCCTCGAACCTCAACTCGCCACCGCCGTCAGCCTGTTCAATGTGCAGCCTTATGAAGCCGAGCCCGATACCAGCGCCAATCGGCGCGAGGACCTTCTCTTGGCGCTAGCGCACCGCGTGGTGAATACACGTCTAGAGCGGATCGCGCGGCGCGAAGGCTCGCCCATCACCAGCGCTTCGATCAGCTCGGGTGCTTGGTTTAGTGCCGCCCGTATTGCGTCGATTGAAACGACAGCCACAAGCCCGGCCAAATGGCGAGATGCGCTCGACATTGCAGACTTGGAATTGCGCCGTGCCCTCAACTTCGGCTTTACAGCGGATGAGTTTGCGGTCGCCTTGGCCGACACGCGCGAAGGATATAGCCGAGCGGCGGCGCAAGCCGGGGCGGCTAGGTCTGCAGATTTGGTCGATAGCATCCTCGGAAGCTTTGGCAATGATGAAGTCTTGACCACTCCGGCCGATGATTTGGCTTGGTTTGAGAAGGTAGCCAGCACTTTGAACCCGCAAGCAGCCTTGGCAGAACTCAAAAAGGCGTGGGGCCAAGATGTGCCAGAGCTATTCATCTCCACAGGCGAAGCAATTGATGGCGGCGAAGCGGCAGTCCAATCGGCATACCAAACCGTGCGTGCCAAACCGGTTGCAGCGCCTAAGGCTGAGGCGAAGGCGCAATGGGAATATGTCAACTTTGGCCCGAAGGGCAGTGTTGCAGAGACCCAGAATTTGGCCGATTTGGGCGTGACCCAAATGCGCTTTTCCAATCAGGTGCGCCTAACCGTTAAGCCAACCAAGTTTGAAGATGGCCGCGTGCGCGTCCAAGTCAGTTTTGGCGAGGGCCAATTAGCGCTACCAGCGGACCAGCCGGGCCTCATCTATGCGATTGATGCGTCTTACATTGCCGGAGGGCTTGGCAAATTGGATGCCGATGCCTTGGAGCGGGCTTTGGCCGGGCGCAGCGTTGGGCAAGGTTTCTTCATCGGCGAAGACAGTTTCAGCTTCGCCAGCTCGACCACGGCTACGGATTTAGGCCTGCAGCTGCAAGTTTTTGCTGCCTTCCTCACCGACCCTGCTTGGCGGCCCGATGGCATTGCCCGCCTGAAGGCCTCAAAAGACGCGATCTATCGCCAAATCGACACGACGCCAGGCAGCGTCTGGGGCACACAAGGTGATTATGTCCTGTTCGCCAACAACCCCCGCTTTGCCTTCCCAACCGCAGAGCAATTCGACCAATTGACCTTGGACAAGGCCAAGTCGGTCGTCGATGCCGCGCGGAAAAATTCCGCGATCGAAATCCTGATCGTCGGAGACACTACCGTTGAGGCCGCTCGTGATGCTGTGGCGGCCACGTTCGGGGCTTTGCCTGCCCGCGCCGCTGCCCCGCCAGCTTTGGCGGAAGCGCGCAAAGTTCAATTCCCGGCTGGCCGGGGGACGACGATCTTGAACCACAAGGGACGGCCAGATCAGTCCCTCGCCATGGTCTATTGGCCCATGCGGGATTATGGCGACGGGCGGGAAGCGCGCGGCATCCGCATCCTGACGGCCATTCTGCAAAATCGCCTGACTGAAGTGATCCGCGAAGAATTGGGCGACACCTATTCACCCGGTACCGACTGGGCCCCATCGCGTGTCTTCCCCGGTTATGGCCGGATCGGCGCGATCGCAGAAGTCAAACCTGAGGATAGCGATAAAGTCATTGCAGCGATGGAGGCCATTGCGGCCGACCTAGCGGCAGGCAAGATCGATGACGATCTCTTCCAACGGGCACGCCGCCCCTTGATCGCAGACTTTGACGAAACCACCGCCAATAATCCTTGGTGGCTAGGTGCGTTGAGCCAGTCCAGCTTTGACCCGCAGCGCTTCGTGCGTATTCGGGAGGGCAAGGATCAATATGCCTCTACCACCTTAGAAGACGTAAAAGCCTTGGCGAAGCGCTATCTGGACCCGTCCAAAGCCCGCTTGATCAAAGTTCTGCCGACCCCGGCCGCAAAAGAGACCAAAGCGCCCTAAACAACGCCCGTCCACAAGACGTCATCAATGCGGCGGGCGCCACTCGCCAAAACCACTAAACGATCAAAGCCCAAGGCCACCCCGCTGGCCTTGGGCATTTTTGTCAGGGCTGCCAAGAAATCCTCGTCCAAGGGATAACGCTCGCCATAAAGGGCCTGTTTCGCCTCCATATCGGCTTCAAAGCGGGTGCGCTGTTCGGTGGCGTCCGTTAGTTCACCAAAGCCGTTGGCGAGTTCCACCCCGCAGACATAGAGCTCAAATCGCTCAGCCACACGGGGGTCACTTGGATTCGTGCGAGCTAAAGCTGCCTCGCTTATCGGGTAGGAATGTAAGACGCAGGGGGCGTCAAAGCCCAAATAAGGTTCAATCTTTTGCACCAACACTTTTGAGAACACATCCGACCAAGTGTCGGATCCATCCGTCGAAACCCCTGCGCCCCGCGCCTGTGCGCGCAACAGGTTGACATCTTCTTGGCCGTCTGAGCCGAGACTGGCCATCAGATCCATGCCGGCATAGCGATCAAACGCCTCTGCCAAGCTCAGTCGCACGGGTTCAGCGGTAACGGGCACCTGTTGCCCACGCCAGGCAAATTGTTCGGTGGGGACAGCCGCCGCCGCCACGCGCAAAAGAGCAAGGCAATCCTCAATCACCACCTGCCAGTCAGCGTCTGCCCGGTACCATTCCAGCATGGTGAACTCAGTTGCGTGCAAGGGCCCGGCCTCGCGATTGCGGAATACGCGGGCAAAATCGAAGATCTTTTCCTCGCCCGCTGCCAAAAGCTTCTTGCAGGCAAATTCTGGGCTGGTGTGCAGATAAAGTGGCGTCGGTGTCCCGTCTGGAGCAAGCTTTGTCGTCGCAAGACCATGCAAATGGGTCTCATTGCCGGGGGAGACCTGCAATTGCCCGGCCTCTATCTCGCAGAAATCTTCAGCCTCAAACCAAGCGCGAACGGCCTTCTTGATCCGGTTGCGCGCCAAGAGAAATGGCCTGCGATCCGCATGGCGACCCGTCTCCCACCAAGGGCTCTGCGGCACATCTGAGCGTGTCATGCGTCACCCATTTGGCGGATTGAGCGAGAAAGGTTAGAAGGCGCCCACATCACAAGATTTCCACGCTTTGAACCGAAGTCGGATCAAGGCTCAGCACTGAAAGACAGATTATGGTCAAGGTCATCGCCTCCAGCCTCCGTAAAGGCAATGTTGTCGAACACACAGACAGCAAACTCTATGTCATTTTGACAACCCAGAACATCCATCCCGGCAAGGGCACGCCTGTTACCCAAGTCGAAATGCGTCGCATCACCGACGGCATCAAGATGACGGAGCGCTTCAAAACCACCGATCAAGTGGAAAAGGCCTTCGTGGAAGAAAGCAAGTTCAACTATCTCTATGACGATGGTACTGCCCATGTCTTCATGAACCCAGACAATTTTGAGCAAGTTCTGGTGCCTCATGCGGTGCTGGGCGACGATGCGGCCTATCTGCAAGAGAATATGGAAGTCTATCTGACCATCTTCAACGAAACGCCCTTGGCGGCTGTGTTGCCAACTCGTGTAACGTTGGAAATCGTCGATACCGAACCCACGATGAAGGGCCAGACGGCTTCTTCGTCCTATAAGCCCGCAATGCTTTCGAACGGCGTACGCACCATGGTGCCTCCTTATATTGCAACGGGCACGCGTATTGTCGTCCTGACTGAGGATGGCTCTTACGTTGAGCGCGCAAAGGACTAAGCTGGGTTCCAAGATTTAGGGTGGAGGGGATAAAATGCGCCAAATTCTAGTTTCCGGTTTGGCGCTTTGCCTTGCTGCCTGTGCTGCAAGTCCAGCAGCAACGCCCCCAATCGCCCTTAAGCCAACAGCCGATATGCCAGAGGCAAAGCCCGCAGGCGTTTGGACGCATGGTGGCATGATTGCCGCAGCCAATCCTTTGGCCGTTGAAGCTGGCCTTGAGATCCTGCGCGCCGGTGGATCGGCGGTTGACGCAGCAATCGCCGTGCAGACAGCACTTGGTCTAGTTGAGCCCCAGTCGAGCGGTATTGGTGGCGGCTCCTTCATGCTGCACTATGACGCCGAAACGGGTGATGTCGTGGCCTATGATGGGCGCGAAGTTGCACCAGCGGCTGCAACGGATCGCCTTTTCCTTGACGAAGCCGGCAACCCCCTGCCCTTTTGGACCGCAGTAAAATCAGGCCGTTCGCAAGGCGTGCCAGGGGCCGTGGCCATGCTGCATATGGCGTGGAAAGAGCATGGCAAATTGCCGTGGAACCGCAGCTTTCAGCCAGCGATTAAATTGGCCAGTGACGGCTTTAAGATTTCGCCCCGCCTGAACACGGTCGCCACTCAGCTTAAGCGCATTACCGAACCCGGTGCAGATGTGGTGTCCTATTTGATGGATTCATCGGGCACGCCTTTGCCCGCAGGAACGCTCTTAAAGAATGCCGCTTATGCGGACACGTTGACCCAGATTGCCGAACAAGGTCCGAAGGCTTTCTATGAAGGCCCGATTGCTGCTGACATCGTTGCCCGCTCGGGTCAGGGGCCCATGCCGGGCACCTTATCCTTGGAGGATTTGAAGGCCTATAAGCCCAACAAACTCCAACCCATCTGCCGTGCTTACCGCGAACGCAAAGTCTGTGGCATGGGGCCACCATCATCTGGCGGGATCGGCGTTATGGCCACCTTGGGGATTTTAGAAAACTTCAACATGGGCGCGACCGGCCCCAATGATCCGCTGGGCTGGCACCGCTTCATTGAGGCCCAACGATTGGCCTATGTAGATCGCGACACCTATGTCGCCGACGACCGTTATGTAGCGGTCCCTATCGCTGGCTTGCTCGATGCGACCTATTTGAAAAGCCGCGCTGCGCTCATCTCCGATACCTCGACCATGAAGACCGTTGAGCCAGGCGAACCGCCTGGTGCTGTCAAGCGCGGTCGCGATGCAACGGGCAATGTGTTTGGCACGACCCATTTTGTCATCGTCGATCAACGCGGCAATGTCGTGTCGATGACGACGACGGTGGAAAGCCTGTTTGGTTCGCAGCGTATGGTGCGCGGTTTCTTCCTCAACAACCAATTGACCGACTTCTCCTTCCGCAATGTCGATGCGAAAGGCGAGCCAATCGCCAATGCCCCCGCGGGCGGCAAAAAACCACGTTCCAGCATGGCTCCGACCATCGTCTTCGATAAGGATGGTCATTTCGAGCTCGCTGTCGGCTCTCCCGGCGGCAATGCCATTATCGCCTATGTCGCCAAAGCCATGGTGGGGATGCTGGACTGGAACATGACACCCCAAGATGCGGTCGCGCTGCCCAATATTGTCGCACGCTCCAGCCCTGTGGCGCTTGACCGGACACGGGCAAGCCCTGAATTGATCAAAGGCCTGGAAGCCTTGGGCCAAACTTTCCGCGATGGCGGCGGGGCTGAAGGCTCTGGCCTACATGCCGTTCGCCTCACGCCCGACGGACTGGTCGGCGGGGCCGATCCACGCCGCGAGGGCGTTGCACGCAAGCCTTAAATCTACTCACGACTGAGATCATACCCAAAAACCAACCCCCGGGAGCACGGCGATGTTTGAGAAATTGTTTTCACTAGAAGGCCGTGTCGCCTTGGTAACAGGCGGATCAAAGGGCATTGGCCGGATGATTGCTGAAGGCTTTTTGGCTCAAGGTGCGAAGGTCTACATTACGGCCCGCAAGGCGGACCAATGCATGGCAGCCGCCGAAGAAATGTCCCGAGGTGGGCGCAGCTGCACCGCCATTCCAGGCGATATCTCGACCCTTGAAGGCGTGAAGGCGCTGGCAGACACCATCACGAAGCTGGAGGATCACCTCGACATTCTGGTCAATAATGCCGGCACCATCTGGATGGCCCCGTTGGATTCCTATCCCGAAAAGGGTTGGGACAAGGTGATGGACCTCAACGTCAAAAGCCCGTTCTTTTTGGTGCAGGCTTTGCTGGGTCATTTGAAGGCTGCGGCTAAACCCGGCCAGCCCGCCAAAGTGATCAACATCACCTCCATTGACGGCATCACGGTCAATTCGGTCGACACCTTTGCCTATCAGGCCAGTAAGGCAGCATTTGCCCATCTGACCAAGCGGCTCGCCGCTGACCTGATCAAGCACAATATCGTTGTCTCGGCTTTAGCACCTGGGGCCTTTGCTTCCGACCTCAATACCATTGCGCGCGACCATGGCGACATGGTGGCCGCCGCCATCCCCGCCAAGCGCGTGGGGACGACCGAGGACATGGCTGGCACGGCGATCTATCTCGCCTCGCGCGCGGGCGATTATATGGTGGGAGAAGCAGTGATTATTGACGGTGGACTCACGGCGATTGGACGCGGTCAGGGGTGAGAACGCCTCACTTAGTAGCAGCAAAATGATAAGATTGCTTTGGAACGGTTCAATGCGACGCTTTGCTTGCATTGAAGCCGGTT
>CALRLV020000068.1:0-10640 GCA_943368895.1 Ferrovibrio terrae | reverse complement strand
TGGGCAGCCGTGATTATAACAATCTCCGCCAAAGCCGGATGAATGCGGGCACAGCGGTGGCTCATGGCTTACCCTATCAAGCAGCACTAGCCGCTATCACATTGAACCCAGCCAAGATTTGGGGCGCCGATAAAGAGATTGGCTCGATTGAAGCTGGCAAAGCCGCCGATGTGGTGATCTGGTCTGGCGATCCTCTCGAGGGCCAAAGCTATGCCACCGCGGTCTTTATCGCAGGCCAAGCCCAACCCATGACGAGCCGCTCCACCGAACTTGCCGCCCGCTATAAGCCAAGTGCAGACGGGATCGCGCGGCCTGCTTATCGGAACTAGGAGAAGGTCAATTAACCTTACTCAGCCGCGATGGCTGACTGTGTCGGGAGTTCGTCCCAAGTACGGTTATCTAATAATCTGCCTGCTCTTTTTTTGTTCGTCCCGCCCCATTGCTTGAAATGGAATGGAACCCGCGCGCGGGAACAAGCGTCACGAATTTCTCGAACCCATTCAGGGTCCATTGGTCTGGCATTTGGGCCACTTTCACCACCAGCAATCACCCAATCAATGCGGGTCAAGTCCAGATTAGGAAGTGGACCCAAAAGGGGTTCCAAACTTAGGAATCTAATCGCTGCATCGACCGTTCGTAGATGTTCGACCCTATGTAAATAATCCGAATTTTCAACGCTAACCCCCATCCAAACATTCTTTGGCCAAGATATTTCCGGCGCGATTGCCGCGAGGCGCTCCGCCCGCTTTGTAAGGACTTGATAGGTGTGTTGTGGTGTCTCCTCCATCGTTTTAAACACGCTTTGAATGAATGCCAGCGGCACGTTCTCATGAAACAAATCAGACATGGAATTTACGAAGATCAACTTACCGGTTCGCCAAGCCTTTGGAGCATCTAACGCGTCATAATCGAGGTGAATTTCGCCATTCCATTTTGGCCTTCCACCAGAAACACGCGTCAGGTTTTGGTACTTCTTGTGACCCATAAACTCGAGCCGACGAGCCATGCGCATTGCATAGCAATTGGTGCACCCGGGCGAAATGATATCGCATCCCGCCACGGGGTTCCATGTATGCTCTGTCCATTCAATGTCGGACGGTCCGGCCATTGTTGTTAGTCCTTGAGTAGGTGGTTGGCGATTCTGAGTGCCTTACCATAAGCGTTTGGATTTTTATTTGAACATCCAAACACCAAAGTGAAAACCACCGAATTCTTCTTGTTTTTGAATCGAGCGCTGTTGTCCGCCATGTTAAATAATTTTTTTAGTCGCTGGATAAAATCTGTTTCGATCCGTCGCATGGTAACCGCGCGAACTTTTGCTTCGTCAAATTCTTCAAAGAGATTACCTTGGACGTCATCTGCATACCATGTATCATGCCACGTGTCCGTTCCCAGAAATTTTGTAAGTTTATCACGCAAGCTGTCGGACATTGTGAGCTTGTCCATAACAAGCCGGTTTAGGGCCATTGTTGGCACCAGATACCACATATCTACAATCGATTTTGAAACTTTCTCCATCGTAGACCAATCGACTTGCATTCCAAATGGATCAAGGAATAAAACCGCACGGTCCATTTTACCCAAGGAAGCTGTTACTTTCGGAAGTTCGAGGTTCACATCCCCAGAACAAAAGCTCACTCTCTGCTCTAGGTCTGGTCGATTGTGGTTTAGCCATTTCTTGAGTTCTGCGAGGGACCCTGCAGATGCATCGATAAAGTAATATTGGTCAAAGGGCGTCGGCAGAAGGAGGGCGCGCTTAGCCGAGCCCGCTAAGAACTGTCGACCTTCTTGAAGCAGCGGCAGCTCATCAGCGCCTTTGATATGGACCTCGCCACTGCCACAAAATGCATCGATGTAGACCAGCCTGAACTTCTGATTTTTCATCAGGGTAACAAAGGCATTTAGATACTTCTCGACCCGATCGAGTTTGTCCACGGTCCAAGCGCCGCCCCACGGTTCCATTTTCCATCCCCATGCAATCTCCAATTCCTACGCACAGCGGAGGGAGGTTGGCATGGGAATGCCTAAAATTCAATCTTTGGATAAATTAAAATCTTTGGTAGGGCTTGCCGGGCTCGCCCAAGCTCACCGCACAGGCCGTGATCCAATGCGGCTGCTTCCCGCGGCTGCTGGCGTAGGGTTTGCTTTCGCTGGGCCAGATTTGCCGCGGGCCATTTTGCTGGCTTTGGGCTCTTCTTCAAACAATTCAGCCAGTTTATCCACGATGGCACCGCCTAATTGTTCGGCATCCACGATCGTCACAGCGCGGCGATAATAGCGCGTCACATCATGGCCAATGCCGATGGCGATCAGCTCCACCGGGCTATAGTCTTGGATTTTGGCGATGGTGTCGCGCAAATGACGTTCGAGATAGGCACCTGAATTGACCGACAAGGTGCTGTCATCGACGGGTGCACCGTCTGAAATCACCATCAGAATCCGTCGCTGTTCAGGGCGCGCCAGTAGGCGATCATGCGCCCATTCCAAGGCTTCCCCGTCGATATTTTCCTTCAGCAGGCCTTCGCGCATCATCAGCCCCAGATTGCGCCGCGCCCGCCGCCACGGAGCATCCGCACTTTTGTAGATGATGTGGCGAAGATCATTCAAGCGACCGGGATTGGCAGGCTTGCCCGCCTTCATCCAGCTATCGCGCGATTGACCACCTTTCCAAGCTTTGGTGGTAAAGCCCAAAATCTCGGTCTTCACGCCGCAGCGTTCCAGCGTGCGGGCCAGAATATCGGCGCAAATGGCTGCAATCATGATTGGTCTGCCGCGCATAGAGCCTGAGTTATCCAAGAGAAGCGTAACCACCGTATCTCGGAAATTGGTGTCGTCTTCCATCTTGAAGGTGAGGGGGGCCAAAGGCTCGGTCACCACGCGCGATAGACGGGCGACATCCAGCACACCTTCTTCGAGGTCAAATTGCCAGCTGCGGTTTTGTTGCGCCATCAAGCGGCGTTGAAGGCGGTTCGCCAAGCGGCCCACGACGCCCTGAAGCTGGGTCAGTTGGGCGTCGAGATAGCTGCGCAGACGGGCCAATTCCTCCCCATCGCAGAGTTCCTCAGCACCCACGGTCTCGTCAAAGCTCTTGGTATAGATTTTGTAGGCAAAGCCGTCGCCGTCTCCCGGTTTGAAATTTGGCCGGACGGGTGTGGTGCCTTCATCGACTTCGCTGTCATCATCATCGGGCTGATCGCTATCATCGGCCTCGACGCGCACTTGCACATCTTCCTGCTCGCTGCCTTGCGACTCGCCGCGCTGGGTATCTTCCTGTTGCTCGCCGCCTTCTTCTTGTTGATCCTCGTTCTGGCTGGGATCAGGTGGGGGCTGGTCGGCACCATCTGGTTCTTCGCCATCCTCATCGGACGGATCAGGCTCTGCCCCTAATTCATCACCGAGGTCGAGGTCGCGGATGAGATCGCGGGTCACTTCGGCAAAGGCCTTTTGATCGCCCAAGCGTTCGATCAAGCGATCAATCGTCTCGCCCGCTTTGGCCTGCACTTCATCGCGCCACAAATCGGCGATACCGCGCCCAGATTCAGGCGGGACGAGCCCAGTCAGACGTTCGCGCAGCAAGAGGCCCAAGGCATCGGCTAAGGGGGCGGTCTGCCGGTCGGTCATGCGGGCATAGCCCTTTTTCTCGCACGTCTCGACCAAAGCCGCGGTTAGATTTTGTGCGACCCCCGGCATGGCCAAAGCGCCAATCGCCTCAATGCGTGCTTTTTCAGCCACTTCATAGAGCGCACGAGCGCGAGGACCTTCGGGCATAGCGGCATTATGGGCGGCTAAATCATGGTGGGCGAGGCGCAGCGCCGCCGCATCGGCATGGCCACGCAGACGCGACACTTCTTGCTCGCCCAAAGCACGCGCCGGATGTGGCAAGCCAATGCGATTGCCAGAAACGCTGGGCCCATCGGCAGAGAAGCTTACCTCCACCTCCTCGGTACGCGACAGGGCGCGCGCCGTATGGGTGATTACGCGTTTGAAAACGTCTTGAGGGGTTTCTTTGCTCGCCATAGTCAGACTGACATAAGCCGGAGCCGTATGCCTGTCACGCCTCTATGTGCGTTGATTTCAGTGGGGATGTTAGAGTTCGCCCGCTGCGCGCATATCTTCGACAAAACTGCCAGGATAGAGCTTCATTTTTGCGGTAAGGGCGCGCATTCTTTCAAGGTCGATTTTCTCTTTGGGCGGTTCAATCGGAACAATTTTCGATACTGGTATTCCGTTGCGTGTAATCGTTACGTCTTGCCCCAAAATCGCATGATTTATGAGGTCTGGGAGGTTTGTTTGGGCTTGAGAACTGGAGAACAATAGCATCTTGGCCGACCTATTAAATCACAAAAAAACAATCTTAAGTAAATACAATAAGAATTGCCGCAAGGCTAGCCCCACAATCTGATTGCCAGCATGTTCCGCCCGCCTTGGCTAATCTGAGGCAATTCTCTGGATCAGGGCGTCAACTTTAGAGGCGATCTCGGGCGTATGGCATAGAAGTGGTCGTTCGAACGCGACTTGCGCAAATGTCTGCAAATGTGGGTAAAACAAATCGCAAGACACCCAATATCCTTGCCCGATATCCTGCCCTTCCTGTGCAACCCTGCAGCGCCAAAGATGCTCCGGGGACATTATTCTTGGTATCATATTGCCAGATAGCGGCGACACATACTTTTCCTGATGGAATCGCCACTCGCCTTCGCTGGTACTCATGCTCGTCTGCGATAATGTGCTGAACGTTGGTTGGTTCAACTCGTTATAGATATTCAACCACTTGGTACTGGCTTCACGATTTAGCTCAGGGCTGCCAATAACAAGCCTAACCGAAATTTGGGATTGAGGATCTATTTCTATTCCCGAAAGGTCGGCAAGACCGATCTTTCTCACGTCGGCATAGTAACCCATATCCATACCAGCATCCCGAGCAACCGTGATCGATTGGTCGACATGTTGTTTCCAAGGCCCGACGGATGCCGGCGGTGCCTTTGGTACTCGAGAGACGTTAGACTTCAGGTTCTCTTGAATATCGGCAATGACCGGTGTCAAAATGCCAGGGTCAAAGTATCTTGTTGATTGGAATCCTTGCTTCCAAGCGCACAGTTCAAGTGTGTATTCCGGAGTGACTGCAACGTGGGCGGACTCGTCAGAGCATGATGTTAGGCTCGCAGCAACAAAAACCGCGCCAATCAAGTAAACTCGCATGACCGATACCTTTCCAAAAAACTGCGCGGCGACTCATAATCTCTTCAAAATAACTTCCTTAAGGTAGTCCTCTGTTTGTCGCAAAACAAAAAGGGCCACCCGTGGGGTGGCCCTTCGTGCATTTAAGATAAGAAAAAAGGCGCTTAAGCTGCTTTCTTCGCGGCCTCGCCGCCAAAGCGGCCATAGAAGGTTTCGCCGTTTTTCGCCATGTCTTTCAAGAGCTTGTTTGGCTTGAAGCGGGGGCCATATTTCTTGGCCAAGCGCTCGGCTTCGGCAACGAAATTAGCGATGCCAATGCCGTCCATAAAGCTGACTGTGCCGCCGGTATAGGGGGCAAATCCCCAGCCGAGGATAGAGCCGATGTCGGCGTCGCGTGGGTCGGTGATAACGCCTTCTTCAAAGCAACGCGCGGTTTCCAAGGCCTGACGATAGAGAAGGCGGTTCTTATATTCCTTCACCATGGCAGGATCTGCCTCGTGGATCTTGGTTGGCACGACCGAGGTTAGGCCCGGCCAAATCGCTTTGGTGCCGTCTTCCTTATAGTCATAGAAGCCCTTTTTATTCTTGCGGCCAAACCGGCCAAGGCCTTCCACCATTTCTTCGATGATCAATTGGCTGGGTGTGGCCACCCATTTGTTGCCAAGGTCTTTTTTGGTTTGCTGGCCAACCTTATAGGCGAGGTCGAGGGCGACTTCATCGGCCATGGACAATGGCGGCACGGGCATGCCGGTCATGCGGCCAACGTTTTCAATGATGGCCGGCTTAATGCCTTCAGCCAGCATTTCCTGGCCTTCCTGCACATAGGTGCCAAAGCAACGGCTGGTATAGAAGCCGCGGCTGTCATTGACCACGATGGGAGTCTTCTTGATCTTCAAGACGTAATCAACCGCCTTAGCCAAGGTTTCTTGGGTGGTCTTTTTACCCATGATGATTTCAACCAGACCCATTTTGTCGACGGGGCTGAAGAAGTGGACGCCAATGAAATTCTTGGGGCGCTTGGATGCGGTGGCGAGGCCCGTGATCGGCAGGGTTGATGTGTTGGATCCAAAGACCGCATTGGGGCCCATCATGGCTTCTGCCTTTTGGGTCACATCTGCCTTGATCTCGCGGTTTTCAAACACGGCTTCGATCACGAGGTCCGACTTCTTGACGTGGGCATAGTCGGTGGTTGGCGTGATGAGGGCCAGAACGGCATCAGCCTTTTCTTGGGTCATCTTGCCGCGGGAGACCGCCTTATCGAGCAGCTTCTTGGAATAATCCTTACCCTTTTCAGCCGCTTCTTGGCTCTGGTCGATCAGCACGGTTTCAATGCCGGCCATCGCCTGCACATAAGCCACGCCTGCGCCCATCATGCCTGCACCCAGAACTGAGACCTTCTTGATCTCATATTTGTCAAAGCCTTGAGGGCGGTTTGCCCCCTTGGCGAGGGCTTGGGTCGACAAGAAAAGCGAGCGTACCATGGCCTTGGCCGATGGGCTTGCCATGTTTTTTAAGAAGTAGCGGGTCTCGATCCGCAAAGCCGCATCCATTGGCACTTGAATGCCTTCAAACACGGCGCTCATGATCGCCTTTTGGGCGGGGTAATTGCTGTAGGTTGTTTTCGACAGCATCGCGTTGCCACCGACAAAGGCCATGCCACCGCCGGGGGAGTAGGGGCCATCCTTCACGCGATAGCCTTTAACGTCCCAAGGCGCGACGGCGGTCGGATTAGCCAGAACCCAAGCCTTGGCTGCTGCGACGGTTTCACCTGCGGGCACAACGGCACCGACAACGCCTTTTTTCAGGGCTTCTTGCGGGTTCATGCTGGTGCCTTGCAACAAATGCGGCATCGCATTCATCACGCCAATGAGGCGCGGCAGACGCTGGGTGCCACCAGCGCCGGGCAGCAGGCCGACTTTGGCTTCTGGCAAGCCGAATTGGATCTTTGGATTGTCAGCCGCGACGCGATAATGGCAAGCCAAAGCGATTTCGAGGCCGCCGCCGAGTGCCAAGCCTTCCAGCGCACAAGCTACAGGCTTGCCGCAGGTTTCGAGCGCGCGCAGCGAACGGTTGAGGCTGAAGCCTTGTTCGAACGACTTTTTCAGCTTCTCATCTTCCGACAGCTTTTTGTCAGCATCCATGCTGCCGCCGCCGATTTCACCAAGGTCGGCGCCTGCGCAGAAACCATTGTCTTTACCAGAGTAAAGCACGGCCCCTTTGATTGCGTCATTGCCTTTGATCTCAGCAACCAATTCGCCCATTTCCTTCATCACGCCACCAGTGATGGTGTTCATGGTCTTGCCTGGAACATCAAATGCTATGTGCAACACGCCATCGGCATCGAGCGTCGTTTTAAAGTTTTCCATAAGGGTATCTCCAAAATTCAAGGTCTAGGCCTCGCCACAGATTTGGGCGTAAGGCCAGCAAGCGGGCAGCCAGGCTGCCCGCGTCACAGGTCAGGTGCGCTTACACCCGTTGGATGATGGTGGCGGTGCCCATGCCTGCGCCGACGCACAGGGTGATCAAAGCGGTTTCCTTGCCAGTCCGCTCCAGCTCGTCGAGCACGGTGCCGAGGATCATGCCGCCGGTGGCACCCAGTGGGTGACCCATGGCGATGGCACCGCCGCACACATTGATCTTGTCATGTGGGATGTTGAGGGCCTGCATGAAGCGCAAAACAACCGAAGCAAAGGCTTCGTTGAGTTCATAGAGATCAATGTCTTCTGGCTTCATGCCAGCTTTAGCCAATGCCTTACGGGCAACAAATTCTGGGCCAGTCAACATGATCGAAGGCTCAGAGCCGATCGAGGCCATGGCGATGATTTTGGCGCGTGGCTTCATGCCTGTGGCCTTGGCCATCTTCTTATTGCCGATCAACACAGCCGAAGCGCCGTCCACAATACCCGAGCTATTACCGGCATGGTGTACGTGGTTGATGGTTTCAAGTTCGGGGTAACGCTGTTGGATGATGGCATCAAAGCCAGGCATCATGGTGCCTTGGGCAATGAAGCTGGCGTCCAGCGAAGCAAGGCTCTGCATGGTGGTGTCAGGGCGCATGTGCTCGTCATGAGCGAGGATGATAGCACCCATTTGGTCCTTGACGGGGACGATGGACTTGGCGAAGCGGCCTTCTTTCCAAGCAGTCGCGGCGCGCTTTTGGCTTTCAACCGCATAGGAATCCACGTCATCGCGCGAGAAGCCGTATTTGGTCGCAATCGTGTCGGCACCAATGCCTTGCGGGGCAAAATAGGATTTGATCGCGATGGAAGGGTCCGACGCCCAAGCGCCGCCGTCAGAGCCCATGGGCACGCGGCTCATGCTTTCAACGCCACCACCAATGGCCATATCGGCTTCACCGGAGATGACTTTAGCTGCTGCCATGTTGCAAGCTTCAAGGCCCGAGGCGCAGAAGCGATTAATTTGCACGCCTGCGGTGGTTTCTGCATAATCAGCATTCAACACGGCGATGCGGGCAATGTCGCTGCCTTGCTCGCCCACAGGGCTCACACAGCCCAAAACGACGTCGTCGACTTTGGAAGTGTCCAGATTGTTGCGGTCCCGAATAGCCTGCAAGGCTTGGGTGGCAAGGCTCAAGGCTGTTACTTCATGCAACGACCCGGTATTGCGACCTTTACCCCGTGGGGTGCGGACTGCGTCATAGATAAATGCTTCGGCCATTTTGGCGCTCCCTTTGTTATACGTCTGCTTTAATCTGCAAGGGCGTGATCGCCAAGGCAGAAGTGGCTTTGGCGGAGATTTTTCCGCGACAATCATAGAGGTCAGCTTCAGCGAACATGACACTGGGACCTTTGTTGGTGATGCGTGCAGCAACCTCAATCTTGCCGACCCGAACCGGGCGCAGATAGTGGACGTGCAAATCAATCGTACTGGCAAAACTTTTGGGCGCGACTTTCAGCATCGCCATCATGCCCATGACATCATCCAGCATGGCGGAAAGAAATCCGCCCTGAATATAGCCGGTTGGATTGGCAAATTCGGGTTTGCCGGCAAACTCCACCCGCGCGGTTCCAGCCTTCACATCCATCTCAATCAGCGTGAAGCCCAGAGTCTGGGAGCTTTGTGACGGCTGTTTCATACCGATGTCGAGGAAGGTTTGGGCGTGGTCGGTCATCCACCAATCCTCACCGGGCAAGCCAAAGAGTTGCCAATATAGCAAGCCTTGTGGGCTTTATGGTGCAAAAGGTCGATATCCGCGGCTCCTGGAACATTCTCGCCACCCCAACTGATCTTGGGGTTCAGAACCACTTCCACAAAGCGCTCCACGCCCGCTTCATCCTTACCCAACGTGCCGACTGGTGCATCCTGATAGCTGTCGACAATGAAGCCAGCTTGTTTGGCAAAGGCCAAGAAGAACATCATGTGACAGCTGGCTGTGGCCGCTACGACCATTTCCTCGGGGTCGGCTGCTGGCATCGTGTTGGAGGGCAAGGGCAGGGCAGTCGTGACCGCTATATTCACGCCGCCATCAAAGCTTGCCTGATGCGTGCGCGCATATTTGCCATCAGTGAAGACAGCGTCGCCGCGTTCCCAAAGGATGGATGCGGTATGGGTACTCATCCCCTAGCCCCATCCAACAAAAGCTGGACTTCATAGGCCATCAACCCCGTCGTCAATTGCTCAAACAAATAGGCGCGATGCTCGGGGACGTTGTCTGCCTGCATGTCCTCGATCGTTTCTTGAAAGCTCTCAACAGCCAGCTGATTGATTTCATCTTCGGTTGCGGCATGGGCTAAAGCTAAGCGCACGGAGAGCGCGCGCAAATTATCATCGCTCGGCTCTGGGTTAGCTTCGATCAGCGCAAGCGCGTCGGCGATGGCGGAATTGAGGGGGTCGTTCACAAGGTCCTCGCAATCAAAACTTTCATGACTTCATTAGCGCCGCCATAAATGCGTTGCACGCGGCTGTCGCGCCACATGCGGGCGATGGGCATCTCATTCATATAACCCCAGCCGCCATGCAATTGCAGGCATTCATCCATCACTTCGTTTTCAACATCAGATACCCAATATTTCGCCATGCTAGCCGTGGCGGGGTCGAGTTTGCCTTCGAGCAAAAGCTCAACGCAGCGGTCACAGAAGGCGCGCGCTACGGTGGCTTTGGTCTTGCACTCGGCCAGTTTGAACTGGGTGTTCTGAAAATCTAGGATCGACTTGCCGAAGGCCTTGCGTTCTTTGACGTATGCTATGGTCTCAGTCAGCGCGCGCTCCATGCTGGCAACGCCTTGAATGCCGATTTGCAAGCGTTCGCTTGCCAATTGCTCCATCAGCTGGATAAAGCCCATGCCTTCAACCGGGCCTAAGAGATTCGACGTTGGCACACGCACTTCGTCAAAGAAGAGCTCAGAGGTATCTTGTGCGTCTTGGCCGACCTTGTCCAAGTTGCGACCCCGGCGGAAGCCTTCGACTTCTTTAGTCTCTACCACGATTAAGCTCGTACCCTTT
>CALRLV020000067.1:0-10725 GCA_943368895.1 Ferrovibrio terrae | reverse complement strand
CGATTGTATCGATTGTCGCCAATGCGTTGCCGCATGCCCTGCCGGGATTGATATCCGCGATGGTCTGCAAATTGAGTGTATCAATTGCGCGCTTTGTATCGATGCGTGCGACGAGATCATGGTGAAGGTCGATCGACCTGTTGGCCTGATCGCTTACGACACCATCCAGAATATTGAACGTCGTCAGGCAGGGGAAAAATCTGGCTATCGCTTTATTCGAGGGCGCACATTGTTCTATGCGGTTCTTTTTATCGGCATAGGCGGCTTGATGCTCGGCAGCCTATTTATGCGCAAGACCTTGGACGTCAATGTGCAGCGCGACCGGGCACCCTTGTTTGTGCCACTCTCAACAGGCTTTGTGCGCAACGCCTATACCGTCAAAATCCTCAATAAGGCCGACCATAGTCGTGAGGTACGTATCCGCATCAAAGGAGTTGAAGGCGGGCAATTGCAGGCAAATGAAATGCCTGTCGTCGATAATAGCGTTGTCTTGACTGCTGGACCTGACCGCGTCGCGCAAGTCCGCTTGTTTGTTGTCGCGGACCCAGAGCGGCTTGAACATCGTTCGGTGCCCGTGATGATCGAGGTAACGTCGCCAAAGGATGGCGAGGTCGCCAAATCCAAATCTGTCTTCATTCGTGGAGATCAATCTGAGGAGAAAGACGACGATGACTGACCTTACCGCTCCGTCTAAGCCCTTTCGTCTGACCGGCTGGCACGTCTTAGCGATGTTTGGTGGCCTGTTTGGTGTGATGTTGGCCGTCAATATTCTGTTCGTCGTTTTGGCGCTGAAGACTTTCTCGGGTGAAACCGACCACGCCTATATCAGTGGTCTGAAATTCAACGAGACTTTGGCCGCAAATGCGCGCCAAGCAGAGCTTGGCTGGACCATGACTCTAGGCCTAGAGCGGCCAACAGGCGGTGGCGCGGTGCTGGAGGCACGCCTTACCGACCGCAGCAATCAGCCGCTCCGTGGCGCGCGCCTGCAGGGCACGATTGGCCGCACGACCGATGCGAACGAAGACCAAGCGTTGAGCTTCTCAGAAACGGCACCTGGTGTTTATCGCGCGGTGATCCACCAAATTCGACCTGGGCGCTGGAAGTTTAGCGCTTCTGCCAAGCTTGATGGCGCGCCCCAATTTTCGACGGAGACAACGCTATCACTACGCTAAACCCCTCCACAGAGCCTGAATTTGGTTGCCCTTCCGGACTAGAGCCACCGGCTGCGGCGGCTGCGGCGGCAGACCCGCGCGCCTTTGTACAGCAAGACCGTGCCAGCGGCCTATCGCTTGAACTGCTTGTTCGCGGCGCACGTTGTGCAGGGTGTTTGCGCAAAATTGAAACCGGTGTGGCGGCACTTCCCGGCGTCTCTAACGCGCGCCTGAATCTCACCACCGGACGCTTAAGCGTCACCTGGCAGGATGACCGGATTGACCCGCGCACTATTGTTCAACGGGTGATTGATCTTGGCTATCAAGCCCAGCCATTTGATCCCAGCAAAGCCCAAGCGGTGATCGACCAAGAGGGCCGTCACCTGCTGATCTGTATGGCTGTAGCGGCCTTTGCCGCCATGAACATCATGATGTTTTCGGTGCCCATTTGGTCGGCCCATTTCAATGGTGAAATGGAAGAGGGCACCAGGACCATGTTCCATTGGATTTCGGCCTGCATCGCGCTGCCGACGGCTGCCTATGCGGGCATGCCGTTTTTCAAGAGTGCTTGGAACGCGTTGAAAAAGGGTCGCGCCAATATGGATGTGCCCATTTCCTTGGGCGTATTGTTGGCCTCCAGCCTCTCGGTCGTTGAGACCGTGCGTGGTGGCGAGCACGCCTATTTTGATGCCGTTGCCATGTTGCTCTTCTTCTTGTTGATCGGCCGCTATCTTGATCACGCCTTGCGCCAAAAGGCCCGCCAAGCCGCGCGCGATCTTTTGGCGTTGCAAGCTGTCACGGCTTCGCGGTTGGGCCCAGATGGTACGTCCATTAGTGTCGCCATAGGTGAAATCCGGCCGGGAGATCATCTTGTCATTATGCCGGGTGACCGTATCCCCGTTGACGGCACCATCCTTGAAGGCTTGTCCGAAGCGGATTTCTCGCTTCTGACGGGGGAAACTGCTCCAGTGGCGTTAGGGCAGGGCCAAGCTGTCCGGGCAGGGGCCTTGAACCTTTCAGGACGATTGGTCTTGGCAGCCAGTGCACGCAGCGACGATAGTTTTCTGGCCGAAATTGCCCGGCTTGTTGAAGTGGGGGAGCAAAGCAAAAGCATTTATGTGCGCTGGGCTGACAAGGCTGCCAAACTTTATGTCCCAGTTGTTCACGCCGCCGCCTTCCTTACCGCCGTGACGTGGCTGTTGTTAGGGGCTGAGCCGCGCGTCGCTATCCTCAATGCCTGCGCCGTTTTGATCATCACCTGTCCGTGCGCGCTTGGCCTTGCGGTCCCCGCCGTGCAAGTGGTGGCATCTGGGCGCTTGTTCAAGCGCGGGATATTGTTGAAGTCAGGTGATGCTTTAGAACGCTTAGCGGAAATAGACTTCATTGCTTTTGACAAAACAGGTGTTCTGACACTGGGTCAGCCTCGCCTTCGGGAGGAGGAAACCATCCCCAAGGGTGCCCTTGCTCAAGCTGCCCTATTGGCGCGCGCATCCCGTCATCCGCTTGCCCGCGCCATTGCCCGCGCAGCCGGTCCAGGACCTGCCATTGAAAATGCCCGCGAAGTACCCGGGTGCGGCGTAGAAGCCCAGATGGACGGGTTACGGGCCCGTTTGGGCCGTGCATCTTGGGTTGGGGTCGAACAAGCCCAGTCCGAGGAGACCGAGCTTTATTTTGGGCTGCAGGGTCAAACATCAGCGCGCTTTTGTTTCGAAGACACGTTGCGGGCCGACACCGTCCAAACCGTTCAGGCATTAAAGGCGCGAGGATTTCAGCCGATCATTTTGTCGGGGGACCGTAAAGGGGCCGTCGCACGTGCAGCCGATGCCGCAGGGATTGAAACCTATTGGGGCGAGTTGACCCCATTTGAAAAGGCTGCCCATCTGGATAATCTGAAGGCGCAAGGTCACCGCGTTTTGATGGTCGGCGACGGTCTCAACGATGCCCCCGCATTGGCCAAGGCTTTTGTGTCGATTGCGCCAGGCACCGCGGCCGACGCCAGTCAATCGGCTGCAGACCTTGTCTTCCAAGGGGAGCAATTGGGTGCTGTGCTTGAGGCGATTGAAGTGGCGCGCGCCGCAAAAAAACGCGTCATGGAGAATTTCTGGTTTGCAGCACTTTATAACTTTGTGGCCGCACCTATTGCGATGTTGGGGCTGGTGACGCCATTCATTGCCGCCATTGCCATGTCTTCGTCTTCCATTATCGTGACTTTGAACGCGCTTCGCCTCGCATCAAATCGTAGAAAAGGGGTCTAAGGCTATGGATGGTATGATGTTTTTGATCCCCATTGCCTTGTTTATGGGCTTTATCGGCCTGCTTGCTTTTTTGTGGAACCTCAAGAACCGGCAATATGATGACCCCAAGGGTGCGGCGATGCGCATCCTCAATAATGATGATTTTCCCTTACCTTAGCGCCCAGTATCGGAGGCACGCATGAGCCAGTTTGAGATCACGTTGGGGGAAAATGAACGGGTCCTAGTGGTCCGTTTGATGCCGGATGCGCATTGGTTATGGCTGGCCAATGGCTGGGTCGATTTCAAAGCGACGTGGCGCTATGGCATGTTGATTGGCCTTGTACCGGTTGTGGTGGCTTGGGTGATGGTTATCGTACTCTGGCAAGCCAATATGTTGGGGTTTCTACCTGCAGTCTGCGGCGGTTTTGCTTTAGTGGGTCCGATCTTAGCGATTGGCTGCTATGAAATTTCGCGGCTTCGCGCATTGGGACAGCCAATTACGTTGCAGGCAATCTTGCGGCCGCGTATCGTCTCGCCCAGCCAAGTGGCCATTATCGCCTTTGTCCTCATGTTGATTTTGATGGTCTGGGCGCGGCTTGCCAGTTTCCTCTACGCTTTTGCATCGAGCGCGAGAGAGCCTGCAATGCATTTGGACTTTTTGGATTTCGCCCTGCAGACCCCAGAGGGCCTGATCATGATTACGATCGGTACTGTCGTTGGCGCTGGCCTTGCCGCCATTGGCTATGTGGTCTCTGTGGTCTCGATTCCGCTCGCAGCCAACCGCCCTGTTGACGCCATGACGGCCATGTTGGTTTCAGTGATTGCGGTGTCACGCAACAAGGGCGCAATGGCCTCTTTTGCGTTTAACATCGCGATGTTGGTCGCCTTGTCTCTTGCAACGGGCTTTGTTGGTCTCATCATTGTCTTTCCGTGGCTCGGACATGCAACCTACCATTGCTATCAAGCCATAACCGGAGAAACTGTGCAAAAAGCGTCCTGAGGGGGGCGCGTTTAAACAAGCACGAAGTCTAAAGGACTGTGGATCTGGGGGGATCATGGAAGGCTCACTGCCGCTAATCATCATCCTAAGCTATGCAGCGCTTCTATTTGCCTGTGCGGCTTGGGCTGAAGGGCGGGGCGGGCAGCGCTTGAAGGCGCACTTGCGTCGACCGACCTATGTCCTCGCTTTGGGTGTCTATTGCACCAGTTGGACCTTTTACGGCGCGGTTGGCAGTGCCGTTGCCGAAGGTTGGGCTTATGTACCCATTTATCTTGGTCCGATCCTCGTTTTTATCTTTGGCCGAAGGTTTCTCGTGCGCATGGTAGAGGCCGTGAAGGCTGATGGCGCAAACTCCATTTCTGAATTCATTGGCGGGCGGTTTGGATCCAGCCGAAGCGTTGCTGCATTAGTCACGCTTTTGGCCCTATTGGGAGCAGTCCCCTATATCGCGCTCCAATTGAAGTCTTTGAGCGGTACCTATGCCTTGGTGTCGGGCGCGCAGAATTCGCCGTTAATCCTTGTTTGCGCGGCAGTTTTGTTGGCAGGCTGGGCGATGCTCTATGGCACTCGCCGCTATGAAGCCTCAGCCCGCAACGATGCCGTCCTATTTGCCGCAGGCTTTGAATCCTTCTTTAAGCTGGCAGCATTGCTGGCGGTTGCTGGCTTTGCGTTGATTTCACTACTGCATGCGCCGCCCGACGTGCTTGCCCGAACGCAAAACACCCTTGCGACAACTTTCAGTCCACGTGCCATTAATGCAGACTTTTTGATCATTACACTCTTGTCGATGGCGGCAATCATTGCCCTGCCTCGCCAATTCTATTTCATGGTGATTGCTGCCCAATCGAGCCGAGATATAGATCAAGCACGCTGGCCATTTGTACTTTACATGTTGGCCACGCTGGTTGTGGTTGTACCTTTGGCAAGTGCAGGTATCGCGCTTTTGCCCAATACGGCGCGACCCGATCTCTATGTTTTGCAATTGCCTATGAGCGAAGGCGCGCATGTGCTTGCAATGATTGTTTTTTTGGGCGGGTTTTCGGCGGCGACTGCCATGGTTTTAGTGGAGACGATTGCTCTCTCCACGATGGTCTCAAACGACTTGGTGGCACCGGCTTTGTTGGGGCGCGATGGCCGCGATGGGCCGCGCAATTTCGGCAAATTGATGCTGCTGGTGCGGCGCGCTGCTATTGCCGCCATCATGGTGTTTGCGCTCCTATGGGCGCTCGCCATACCCGACAATCAAAGACTGGCATCGATTGGTTTGGTGGCCTTTGCCGCGATGGCGCAGTTTGTGCCGGTCCTTATATTGGCGGTGTACCGCGGCAACCGGGACGCCATTGCCGCACGATATAGTTTGATCGTAGGCCTGATTGTCTGGTTTTACACCTTGGCCTTGCCTCAGCTGCTGGGGCCCCAAATTCTGGCCCAATTGGCGAGCAGTCCTTTCAATCCCTATCATTTGTTTGGCATCGGCAACTTGAGCCCCATCAGCCACGGAGCCATGTGGAGCTTGGGCCTAAACCTAGCCGTGTATCTGTTGGTGACCGCGCGCCGTGTACAGACCAGTGCGCTTCCCAGCCTTCTACGCTCGCCCACACCGGATTCTTCCCTGCACTCAGCACGCATAGAGGATCTGAAGGCCTTAGTGGCCCGGTTTGTTGGCCCGAATCTAGCTCAAGAAGCCTTTGCCAATCTCAAAGATGGGGCAGGGGTCAGCCAAGCGAGTGCCCGCAAGGCCGAACGACTGATCGCCGGCGTTGTGGGCTTGCCCTCAGCGCGCGCTCTGATTGGCTCGCGGCTGTTTGGCGCGCGCTTATCTGCCGATGAAGTGTCCCGGCTCTTGGATGAAACGGGCCAGAGTCTGCGCTTTTCCAAAGATTTGTTAGCTGCGACACTCGAGCATATTGATCCCGGTGTCAGCGTGGTCGACCGCGACCTCAATATTGTGGCATGGAACAGCCGCTATCTGTCTTTGTTCAATTATCCAGACGGCATGGTCTATGTCGGTGCCCCGGTTTCCAGCCTTATTCGGTTCAATGCGGAGCGGGGTGAGTGCGGGCCAGGCGAGATTGAGAACCATGTTGAGCGCCGCTTAACCCATATGCGACGTGGCCAAGCGCATAGCTTTGAGCGCGTGCGTCCCGATGGCCGAGTGATAAAGACCGTCGGTGGCCCGATGCCTAGCGGCGGCTATGTTATGTGCTTTTCCGATATCACCGCCGAAGCTGAAGCATTGGCTGGCTTAAGGCGCGCGCGCGCTGAATTGGAAGCCCGAGTGGAAGAGCGCACGCAAGACTTGCGCGAGGCCAATCACGCACTCGCAACAGCAGATGCCGAGAAAACGCGCTTCCTTGCGGCGGCCAGTCATGACCTCTTGCAACCCATTCACGCCGCCCGACTATTCTCGTCCGCGTTAGCGCGACAAATTGGCGATGGTGATCAAGATTTGTTGCGTAAATTGGATTTATCAATCCAGTCAGCGGATACCTTGCTTCGGTCCTTACTGGATATTTCCAAACTGGATGCGGGTGGGGTGGTCGCAACAAATGAGCGCATCAATTTGGAACCGCTATTGCGTGATCTTGTCGATACGATGATGCCTTTAGCTCAGGAGAAAGGGCTGCAACTCAGGCTATTTGGACGCGATCGCCAAGTCGAAACCGACCCGATTTTGCTGCGCTCTATTCTGCAAAACTTCTTGTCCAATGCCATTCGTTATACCCGCGAAGGTGGTATTGTGGTTGCGATCCGGTCGCGTGGGCAGTCCATTCGCATCGATGTAATTGATACTGGTCCCGGGATTGATCCGGCCGATCATGGCCGCATCTTCCGTGAGTTTGAGCGTTTACCCCACGCAGATGGTGGCGGGATTGGTCTTGGCCTCGCCATTGTTGAGCGCACGGCGCGCGTGCTTGACGCACAAATCTCGCTCTCCTCCAGTTTAGGTCAAGGCAGCCGGTTCAGCGTAACTTTGGATGCGGCGACCCAAACCCTAACGGAGGTATCCCTGACGAGCCCGCTATCTGCGCCACCGTCCCAGAAGGCCAATCCGTCTTTGAGAATTCTGGTCGTGGAAGATGACGCAGTCAATCGGGAAGCGATGCGCGCTTTTCTGGACAGTCGGGGCTATGCCTATCAATGCGCGGGCGATGCAGCCTCCGCCATGCAAATCAGAACGGCATTTAATTGTGCGTTGGTCGATTTTCATCTGGGCAGCGATCAGACTGGGCTCGATGTTATTGAGGCGCTGCGTGCGCATCATCCCCAAGCCCGCTTCGCGCTAACGACAGCAGCCTCGCCGCATGATTTTCTGGAGCGTGCGCAGGCGATGCACGTGGAGGTTTTCCGTAAACCGGTTGATCCCGCAGCGCTCGATCAATGGCTGGCTCAAGCTTCGAGCGATTCAGGCGGGGGCGAGGCCGAGAGCCTTGGCAGCCAAGACCGCTTGGGTCCGGTTTTGCACGTCTAGTTTTTTTAGGATTGAGGTCATGTGCGCCTTGATCGTCGCTTCACTCAATCCAAGGTCAAAGGCGATTTGCTTGTTGAGACGGCCTTGCATGACGCCGAGCATCACTTTCAATTGCGTCGGCGTTAGACTGGCAATCTGGGCTGCCACAGGATCAAGCACCGGGTCGACCGGGGCGGCCAAGCGCTTTCCAGACAGTGCGTCGCCAATAGCCGATTCGATCACCGACAGACCAGAATCCTTGCCGATGAAGCCAACTGCCCCAAAGCGAAGCGCATTTTGCGCTGTTCCTGCTGCTGCTTCGCTCGATACCACAAGGATAGGAACCTCTGGCTTTTCGGCATGAAGCAGCGCCACCCCTGAAAAACCCTCTGCCCCTGGCATTTTCAAGTCCAACAGAATAAGCGCCAAGTCGTCGGCAGCTTGGGCCTCTAACAAAGCGGAAGCCAAGGTGGCGCCTTCAACCAGACGCGCATCCTTGGCGACATTGCCTGCCGCCATCGCAAGCGCCTGGCGGAACAGGGGATGGTCGTCAGCGATCAGGATGGTGCGTGTCATGACCGCTACCGCGAGGCGATCAGCGCATCAACGACTGAAGGATCGGCCAAGGTGGAGATATCACCCAAGCTGGATACATCGCCTTCGGCAATCTTGCGCAAGATCCGCCGCATGATCTTGCCACTGCGGGTTTTGGGCAGCCCCGGCGCAAAGTGAATCACATCAGGCGTTGCGATAGGACCGATCTCTTTGCGAACCCATTGGATCAAGGCTTTGCGTACCTCGTCACTCTCGGTCGCATCGGCATTTAAAGTCACATAGGCATAGATGCCCTGACCTTTGATATCATGCGGGAAGCCCACTACCGCCGCTTCTGCCACATTGGCATGGGCGACAAGGGCGCTTTCCACCTCTGCGGTACCCATGCGGTGACCCGATACATTGATGACGTCATCCACGCGACCTGTGATCCAGTGATAGCCATCCTCATCGCGGCGGCAGCCGTCGCCAGTGAAATAATAGCCCGGATAGGCCGAGAAATAAGTTTGGAAGAAGCGGTCATGATCGCCCCAAACTGTCCGCATTTGGCCGGGCCAGCTGTCAGTGATGCACAAATTGCCTTCAGTCGCTCCGTCAAGGACCTTGCCCTCGCTATCGAGCAATACCGTCTTCACCCCAAACATGGGCAAAGTTGCCGAGCCAGGCTTAAGGGCAATCGCGCCGGGTAAGGGCGAAATCATCGCGCCGCCGGTTTCGGTCTGCCACCACGTATCGACAATAGGGCAGCGGCCTTCGCCGACAACGTGATAATACCATTCCCAAGCTTCGGGATTGATCGGCTCACCCACACTGCCCAGAAGGCGCAAAGATTTGCGCGAGGTGGCGGTGACATAGCTATTACCCTCGCGCATCAGAGAGCGGAGCGCTGTTGGGGCACCATAAAAGATGTTGACCTCGTATTTGTCGACAATCTTCCAAAAGCGGCTGAAGTCTGGATAATTGGGCACGCCTTCAAACATCAAAGTCGTCGCACCGTTCGCCAGTGGGCCATAGACAACATAGGAATGGCCCGTCACCCAACCGATATCGGCAGCGCACCAGAAGACTTCCCCATCTTGATAGTTGAAGATGTAAGAGAAGGTCATGGCTACCCAGACGAGGTAGCCGCCTGTTGTATGTAAAACGCCCTTGGGTTTGCCCGTGCTGCCAGAGGTATAGAGGATGAACATAGGATCCTCTGCGCTCATAGGCTCAGGTGCGCAGACATCTGAGACGCCGGCGACGGCCTCATGATACCAATGGTCGCGATCACCTTGCATCGGGATTTCATTACCGACGTGCTGAATAACCAGCACATGCTTAACCGAAGTACAGTGCGTCAGGGCCGCGTCGACATTGGCTTTGAGGGGCACCGTCTTGCCGCCGCGCATTCCGGCGTCGGCCGTAATCACAAGACTAGAATCACAATCTTGAATGCGCCCTGCCAAAGCTTCAGGGGAAAAGCCACCAAAGACGATGGTGTGAATCGCGCCCAACCGCGTACAGGCCAGCATGGCCATGGCAGCTTCTGGGATCATCGGCAGATAAAGCGTAATGCGATCGCCCTTTCTCACGCCGAGATTTTTCATCGCATTGGCCAGCCGGCAGACACCACTATGCAGCTCACGATAGGTGATCTTGCGTGATTGGCTCGGTTCGTCGCCTTCCCAGATTATAGCCACCTGATCTGCGCGGTCCTTTAGATGGCGATCGAGACAATTCTCGGAGACATTGAGCACCCCATCTTCAAACCATTTGATGCCGAAGTCGGCTTCGTTGAAGCTGGTATTTTTGACTTTGGTAAAGGGCTTTATCCAGGTAAGGCGTTGAGCTTCCTTCGTCCAGAATGCATCGGGATTATTGATCGATGCGGCATAGGCCTCACGATAACCTTGTTCGGTAATGCGTGCCTTTTCAGCCCATTCGGCTGGAACTGGATAAAGAGCTACCATGGTCGTCTCCCTCGTCGGCCCATCTGGCTGGGCGATGTTTCCGTCTTTTTTAAAGTCTTTTCGCGTGCACCGCACCCTAGACCAAAGTCTATCGGGACTACGACTAAAGTCTAGCTATCGCCTGGAGCTGTGACCTGAGAGGTTAGACCCAAGGGCCCGCTTTGTAACGGCTGCGGCCTGTCAAAATAACGACCGAGGGAACCACCATGCTTATAATCAAACGGCGTCATCACTTGCTGTCAGGCATTGCCCTTTTTGCTTTTGCAGCCACTTCCGCGCATGCGGATACACCAAAGGAACAAGAGCTTGAGGCACGCATTGCAGCTTTAGAGCAGATGTTTGGGACGGTCCAAACAGAGCTCGCCAGTGCAAAGGCAGAGAA
>CALRLV020000066.1:0-10740 GCA_943368895.1 Ferrovibrio terrae | reverse complement strand
CCTAAAGCTGGGTGCGTTGGAAGAGATAGAACGGCCGGTCGATCTGCCGTTTGATACTCCAGACCCCAGCTTGCCAGCGCGGCCTTTGTCCGAGATGCAGGCAGACGCCGCCCATATGATCGCGAAGGCCGTCTCTGCTGGCGGGTTCAGCCCCTTCCTGCTCGACGGGGTAACCGGGTCAGGCAAGACCGAAGTCTATCTGGAGGCCGTCGCGCAAGCTTTGGTCGCGCGACCCGATGAGCAAGTGCTGATCCTATTGCCGGAAATCGCCTTGACCCAAGCCATTGTCGCCCGCTTTGAACAGCGCTTTGGTGCCGCCCCGGCGCAATGGCATTCCGATATTGGCGCAGCCCAAAAACGGCGGACATGGCGGGAAGTCGCCGCCGGTCGCGCCCGCATCGTTATAGGTGCCCGCTCGGCCTTGTTTCTTCCCTTTGCCAAGCTCGCGATGATCCTTGTCGATGAGGAGCATGACAGCAGCTTCAAGCAAGACGATGGCTTGCGCTATCATGCTCGCGACATGGCGGTGGCGCGCGCGAAATTTGAGCAGGCGACCATCGTGCTAGGCTCTGCCACGCCTTCGATGGAAACCCGCCTTAATGCTGATGCTGGCCGCTATCAGCGCCTGCTCTTGCCCAGCCGATATGGCGTAGCGCTTTTGCCCGAAGTCAGCCTGATCGACTTGAAGGAATATCCGCCTGAGCGCGATCAATGGCTGAGCCCGGTTCTGGTGCAGGCGATGGCGGAGACTTTGGAACAGCGAGAGCAAGTCTTGTTGTTCTTAAACCGACGCGGCTATGCGCCTGTGGTTTTGTGCCGCAAGTGTGGGCACCGCATGAAGGCACCCGACACCGAGTCTTGGCTGGTTGAGCACAAATATTCCAACCGTTTGGTCTGCCACCTGACGGGCTTTTCCATGCGCAAACCCGATGCGTGCCCCAATTGTGGGGCCGAAGATGGGCTGGTCTCGGTTGGGCCGGGGGTAGAGCGCATTGCGGCTGAAGCCACTGAGCGTTTCCCCGATGCACGAATTGAGATTTTCTCTTCCGATACTGCGCACAATCCACAAGCCGTGCGGGACTTGGTTGGGCGGATGGAACGGGGCGAGATTGACATACTGATTGGCACACAAATTGTCGCCAAGGGCCATAATTTTCCGAACTTGACCTTGGTAGGCGTTGTCGATGCCGACCTTGGCCTTAAGGGTGGTGATCCGCGCGCGGGCGAGCGGACTTATCAGATGTTGAGCCAAGTTGCAGGCCGGGCTGGCCGTGCAGACCGACCCGGCCGCGCCCTGATCCAAACCCATTATCCCGACAATGAAGCGCTACAAGCCCTCGTCATGGGCGACCGCGATGCCTTTATCGAAGCCGAAAGCTTGGGTCGCGCCGCCGTGGGGGCACCCCCCTTTGGCCGTATGGCTGCCCTGCACATTATGGCCCAAAGTGATGAGGCCGCAGATGCCGCCGCCCAAGCGGCCAGCGACGCGTTGTTTCCGGCTGATAGGGTTGAAGTTTGGGGCCCAGCGCCACCGCCTTTGGCCATGATACGCGGCTGGCGACGGCGGCGCTTTTTGATACAGTCCAGCAAGGAAGTCGACCTTTCAGCCTTTATGGCTGCATGGCGACGGGGGTTTCGCGTGCCCGGCAGTGTACGGGTTAGCATCGACATGGATCCCTATTCTTTCTTGTAGGCGACTGCCTGTTTGTCCTGAAACCTGTGTGCCATCATTGACCTTGGCCAGCGTCACGCACAAAGAAAATCCATGCTGCTTGTTCATGCCAGAACCCTAGACCCCCTATCGCGGGCCGTGCGCTTGGCGCTGGGTGAGAAGCGCGCCGTCTTCCATGTACGCGAGGCCTTGCCATTTGAAGCCGACGCCGGACTATTGGCAGTCGCCAGCGATGGCATGACGCCTGTGCTGGTTGATGATTCCTGGGGCCATGGGGCGACCATCTCAGAAGCACTCGCAATCTTTGAATATTTGGAAGACCTTTTGCCCACCCCGCCGCTTTTACCAGGCGGGCCCTTGGAGCGCGCGGCCGTGCGCGCCATGACGATCAGGGCGATCCGAACCTTGGGGCCGATTGTCGATAATGTTGTGCATGAGAAGGCGCGCAAAGCCCTCTCCCGTGGTGGTGCGCCTGACACCGCCATCCTGCGCCAAGCCACGTTGGCGGCGACCCAAACCCTCGACCAGATTGGCCGCGCGGCGGAGGCTGAAGGCTGGATAGGTGGCAAGAAGTTGTCGATTGCCGACATGGTCGCGGCCGCACATTTTTCGGTGCTCGACTATCTCGACGCCGTCAGTTGGGGTAGTGCGCCAGCGGGCAAGGATTGGTATGCACGCTTGAAGCAACGCCCGGCCTTCAGACCCCTTCTGGGTGACTTGCTGGCAGGCCTGTCGCCACCACCACATTATGGTGATTTGGACTTTTAGGAGGGCGCTTTGGCAAAGACCGCGTCCACATCCAAACCCCTTGATGCCGCCTCCGTCAAACAACTTGCACTTGAGCATGGGTTTGACGTCTGCGGCCTTGCCGAGGCACGCGCCACCTGGGAGGCAGACGCCCGCCTTCGTGCCTTTGTCGCAGCAGGCTATCACGGCTCCATGGGCTGGATGGAAGAAACGCTCGACCGCCGCAGCCATCCCACCGCTATGTGGGAAGATGCCAAGACTGCCATCATGCTGGGGGTCAATTATGGCCCCAATGCTGATCCAATGGCGAAATTGGCCCATCCGGACCTAGCCAATATCTCAGTCTATGCAGGCGGCGATGATTATCATGATGTGATCAAGAAACAACTCAAGGCATTTGCCGGGCTGTTGCATCGCCAAAGTGGCGCAGAAGTCAAAGTCTTTGTCGATACGGCCCCCTTGATGGAAAAACCGCTGGCGGCACGCGCTGGCCTTGGCTGGCAGGGCAAACATACCAATCTCGTCTCCACTGACTTTGGCTCTTGGCTGTTCTTGGGCTGTATCTTGATTGCACAGGACTTTGCGACCGACGAGCCAACGAGAGACCATTGTGGGTCGTGCACCGCATGTTTGGATGCCTGCCCAACCAAAGCCTTTCCAGCGCCGTATCAACTCGACGCCCGACGCTGTATTTCTTACCTCACCATCGAACATGCTGACCCGATCCCGATGGAGTTTCGGGCCGCCATGGGCAATCGCATCTATGGCTGTGACGATTGCTTGGCTGTCTGCCCATGGAACAAATTCGCCCAAACGGCGCGCGAGACCAAACTGCACGTGCGCGACGCGTTGAAGCACTTACGTCTCAACGATCTTGCTTATCTCGATGATGCAAGGTTCCGGACGCTCTTTGCCAAGAACCCCGTTAAGCGCATCGGTGTTACCCGCTTTCTGCGTAATGTCGCCATTGGTCTCGGCAATAGTGGAGCGGCCGAAGCCGTGCCCGCTGCCCGTCATCTGAGTCATCATGAAAGCGCCTTGGTACGTGGGGCTGCTGTTTGGGCCTTGCATCAATTGATGCCGTCCGAGGACTTTTCAGCTTTGGCAGAGACCTCTAAGGGCTTTGAGGTCGACGCGACAGTGCGCGCCGAATGGGAACAGACACTTTGAACCTTGCCACCAGCCCCTCGCCACAGGTAAGCCCGCCGCCGAAACAAAAGCCTCGCAAGGGTTTTTGGGGGCGCTTGGGTAAAATCATGCTATTCCTCGCGCTGGCACCCATTGTTTGGACCCTGATCTATCGCTTCGTACCGATACCGGGGACAGTTTTGATGGTGGAGCGCGCTTTCCAAGGCAAGGATGTGCGACGTAATCCCGTCGCGCTCAACCAGATAAGCCCGCATTTAATCTATTCGGTCATTGCCTCTGAAGATGCGAAATTCTGTAGCCATGATGGTTTCGACTTTGTCGCCATTCAAAAGGCGCTCAAAAGCAATGAACGCGGCCGCAAGCTGCGCGGTGGGTCCACCATCAGCCAACAGACTGCCAAAAATGTGTTTCTCTGGCCCGAACGTTCGTGGCTGCGCAAGGGATTAGAGGCGGGCTTTACGGTTTTGATTGAAACTCTATGGCCTAAGCAGCGCATCATGGAAGCCTATCTGAACGTGGCCGAGTTTGGCCCCGGTATCTTCGGGGCAGAGGCTGGCGCGCTCTATCACTTTGGCAAGCACGCTAAGGACCTTACGCCCATGCAAGCTGCCCGCCTCGCCGCCATCCTGCCACTACCGGCAAAATGGAGCCCGACGAAACCTTCCCGCCGCGTGGCGCGCAAGGCTAATGGGATCGTCAAAGGGGCACGTATCGTGCGCGAAAGTGGCTTGGGTTCCTGCATCAAGATTGAAAAGAAGAAGAAGAAATCATGAAAGAGGAACGCGCGCTCCTTGAACGCATCGCCGAAGCTTTGGAGCGTTTAGCCCCAGCGCCCGCCCCTTTGCCGAGCCCCGACGGCCATGACGTCTTTGTCTGGCGCGGCGATCAGATGCGCTTGAGCCCGGTCGCCGAACCCCGCCGCGTGCCCTTGGCCTTAATCCAAGGGGTGGAGACCCAAAAAACCCGCCTCCTTCAAAATACCGAGCGCTTTGCCGCAGGCCATCCTGCCAACCACGCCATGCTGTGGGGGGCGCGCGGCACGGGAAAGAGCGCTTTAGTCAAGGCCGTCCATCATCAGGTTTCCAAGCAATACCCAGACCTGAAACTGGTCGAGATCGGCCGCACAGACCTCAGAAGCCTTCCTGATCTGGCCGACCGTTTGAGTGAAGCGGGATGGCGCGCCCTTGTTTTCATCGACGATCTTTCCTTCGAAGGGGCGGACGAAACGTATAAGGCGCTGAAAAGCGTGTTAGACGGTGGCGTTTCTGGCGCGATGGCCAATCTTTTGGTCTATGTTACCTCCAACCGTCGCCATTTGATCAATCGCCCCGACGGCAACCAAGCAGAATTCCGCCCAGAAGAGACCGTGGAAGAACAAGTTGCCCTGCCAGAGCGTTTCGGCTTGTGGCTGGGCTTCCAAAGCTTGGATCAACCGACTTGGCTTTCTATCGTGCGCAGCTATGCGACAGCCCTAAATCTCGCCCCTGATGACCCTGAACTCGAGCGCGCCGCCTTACAATGGGCCGCCCAACGCGGTGCCCGCTCTGGCCGCAGCGCCTGGCAATTTGTGATTGATCGTGCGGGGCAGTTGGGGCTGTCGATCGATCTGCGGGACTAGTTTTTTCAAGGTCATCCGCCGGAGCGTGAGCGGAAAGCGGGGACCCCAAGGACTTCGAGCGTTCCCCTCTCCTTTTGGGAAAGAGGCTTCTCCTCCCTACCCCTTCGCTGCAGCGTCGGGGGCAAACTTGGAAACAGCCAAAATACCCCACTCAGGTCGGATTGGCGCTGCTCGAGCCTAAAAATGGCACGGGATCCACGGGCTTGGTGGCGTGGCGAACCTGGAAGTGCAAGCGGGGAGAGCGGGCGCGGCCGGTTTGTCCGACTTGGCCAATGACTTGCCCGCGCGTGACGTTCTGACCTTCACGAACATTGACCGAGTTGGCGAAGGCATAGGCGGTCATATAGTCGCTGGAGTGACGAATCAGCACAAGCCAGCCATAGCCAGCCAATTGATTGCCCACATAAGCGACCTGGCCAGAGGCAGCAGCCTTAAACGGTGTGCCAGCGGGGGCTTCAATCTCAATACCATCCACGACGCGCAAGTCTGCTTTGGTGCCAAAAGTCTCCACCAAGCGCCCGCGTACGGGCCAAGCGAAACTGGGCGAAGCTGCCATAGGTCCTGGCGTTGTTTGGGGTGGTGAGGCGGGGGCCGTCTTTGTCTTGGGGGCTTCCGCGACGGGCCGTTTGGGTGGCGCTGGCGGTATGATTGTCGTGACCGGACCTGCTTCGGGATTAGGGCGCAATTGACCGGGCACTGACCCGCTAATCGGTCGGCCTGCTTCCAATTCGCTCGCCAACAAAGCGACAAGGTCTTGCGGCTCTAACCCAGTCAATTGATCCCGGACAAGCGCTGGCAAGATAACCTTCTGGCCCGGTTGCAATTTCACGGGCCGAGGAAAACGGTTGAACAAGGCGAGCGACCGCTCGTCGACATTATAGCGCCGCGCAATCGCGGAGAAGCTTTCGTTGCGCCGCACGATATGAACTTTGAGAGGTGGCAGTTTCAGGACTTGCCCCGGTGCGAGCGCGAAGGGCGCACGCAATTCATTCACTTGGATCAACCCAATCAATGGCGAGCGGGTGCGCTCTGCAATCGCATAAAGGGTTTCGCCACGCATGACGCGTGTTTCGGTTGGCGGATTTTGCGGATCAAAGTCCACCATGCCCGGCGCGGGCTGGGCTGCCAACGGCGACAGGCCACTTAGGGCCAAAGTGGCGATGAGAATGAGGCTGGCGGCGCGACGCATGGCTAAAGCTGTCGCACAACATGGTTAAGCAGGTGTTTCCGGCCTTTGGCGGGCTAATTCATCCTTCGCGGGCGACACCGGGCAGGAGCGGCACAAAGCGCACATCCATCAGGGCTTCTTCCTCAAATACCCCATCCTCCCGCAGCCGATAGCGCAAAAGCTCTTGCAGGGCCCCTGCCCCGACGGGAGCGACCAAGATCCCGCCTGGTGCCAATTGCGCGAGCAATGCGTCTGGGCGAACCGGTGCCGCGCACGTAAAGATGATGCGGTCAAACGGACCTTGATCTGGCCAGCCTAAGCCACCATCACTGCATTTTGAGACAATATTGGTGAGCTTCAAAGCCTCATGGCGGCTTTGGGCCAAGCGCAGCAAAGTGCGATAGCGCTCCAGCGTAAAGACCCGACGGGCCAGCTTGGACAAGATGGCCGTCTGATAGCCAGAGCCTGTCCCAATCTCCAAAACTTTTTCCCGGCCGGTGAGCTCCAGCGCGGCCGTCATAATGCCGACGACATAGGGCTGGCTGATCGTCTGGCCGCATTCAATTGGCAACGCTGCATCTTCCCACGCCCTGCCTTCAAAGCCAGCCGACATGAAGACTTCCCGCGGGATGGTCTCAATGGCGTTCAGGACTGAAGGGTCAGTTACCCCTGCCTTTCGCAAAGCGAGAACGATACGGGCGCGACCATCGTCTTGGCTCATGCTTTAAGTACCTCCCGCAGCGCGCCCAAGGCGCTATGTTCGGACATGTCGATATGCAGAGGCGAGACCGAGATGCGGTTCTCATAAATTGCCAAAAGGTCGGAGCCTTGCGGCGGCTTAGATAGCTTGCCGCGATAGCCGATCCAATAATAATCATTGCCGCGCAGATCGCTGCGGCGGTCGATCTGGTGAATGCACTCGTCACGAAAGCCCTGAAAGGTCGCCTCTAGACCGGTGACTTCGTCGGGTTCGCAATCGGGGAAATTGACGTTCATCACCACGCCACTGGGCCAAGGCTTGGCCAGAAGTTTGCGCACAACATCTGCGCCATGGGCTTCTGCGGTGTGCCAAGGGATGGGCTGGCCAACACGAAAATTGACGGCCTGCGACAAAGCGATTGAAGGAATGCCCATTTGCATGCCTTGTACGGCTGCCGCGACCGTGCCCGAAACACTTGTATCTTCCGCGAGGTTTTGCCCGCGATTGACGCCTGACAGCACCAAATCTGGGCGGCCCCCTTTCACCAATTCATCAATGCCCAAAAGCACGCAATCCGTTGGTGTACCTGAACAGGCAAAGCGCCGCTCACCCACTGTCCGGACCCTTACGGGCTCCGTCAGGGTCAGGGCGCGTGAGGCCCCTGACCGCTCCACCTCAGGCGCGACGACCCAGACGTCTGAACTAATGGCTTGGGCGATCCGCTCCAAGACAGCCAAACCCGGCGCATGAATGCCATCGTCGTTAGAAATCAAAATGCGCAAGAACTGTCCCCTGTGGAACCAGAATCACTGGCTCAGGCCGATTGGCTTTGGCACGGGGTATCACTTCACGGCCTGCTTCGCGAGCCTCTTATTCGGTGGCTTTCATCGCACCTAGAACCGCGCCAGCAATCAAAGCGTTGGCCATCAAATGCGCGGAATCCATAAGCAGAAGCCCCAAGGGCTCGTTGCCATAGGCGTAATTGTACAGGCGCGCGGCAACTAGAAACAAAAGGCCCACCATCGCGCCTAACCGCAGACCAGCCATCAAAGTCGAAATGCCCCGGTCCTTGATCAAAAGCCCCATGCCAATGGTGATCATCACCGGCATGATCGGGCTTAAGGCCATCCGCCATTGTTCGCCCGCCAAATTCTCCGGCGTATAGCCCGACAGGGCCATCCATTGGGCGGAAAACAGCACGCCATAGATGAGCGCGCCGACCATATAGATCAGAACAGAGGCAAGGATCAGCGGGATTAGCTTAATACCCATAACGCGCATGATATTTTCCCCCATTTTTTTGATAAAATTTTATCGAGCCTATTACGGATGCAGGGATCATGCAAAGGCAAAATGAGTCCGCCGATTTCACGAAGTGGCTTTGAAAATAAAAGGAAAAACTGGAGTAGCGGGAGAGCAAAAATTATACCTGACAATACCTGCAATTGTCTTGAATTATCTATTTGTTTACCATGCTTCTCAACGGAGCCTTTAGAACTCATTGGTAGCTTGGTCAGGTATTCAAAACGAATACGACTTGCTGAATGCGAGTGAAAACCTAGTATGGATGAGGGCTAAGAAATGCTCAGCGTAAACACGAATCAAGGCGCCATGGTTGCGCTGCAAACCTTGAACAAAACCAATTCCGATCTCGACAAGACTCAAAACGCGATTTCGACGGGTTTGAAGGTTGCTACCGCAAAAGATAACGGTGCCATCTGGGCCATTGCCAACAAGATGAGATCCGACGTCGGCGCTTATGACCGCGTCCGTGAATCGACCGACCGCGCAGCCTCTATCTTGGATACAGGTATTGCAGCAGGCGAAAGCATCATGGAACTCCTGAACGAAATGAAGGGCAAAGCCCTCGCCGGTTCTCAAGCAGGTCTGACCGCCTCCGCTCAAGCCGCTCTCGCCGCTGACTTTGCGCAATTGCGCGACCAAATCACCAGCATCATTGCTAACGCGGTATTTGATGGCGCGAACATGATCCAAGGTACGCCAAACAATGCTGTCGCTCTGGGCGACTCGGCTGGCGGCAACACGATTACGGTCAACGGTGCCAGCTTGGCCTTGGGCGGCGCAGTCGTCACCGTCACAGGTACTTCGGCTGTCGATAGTGCCGCTAACGCCACAACAGCCCTCGGCCTTGTCAACACCTCGATTACCAATCTGGGCACCCAATTGGCCACCTGGGGTGCTGGCGCAAAGCGCTTGGACGTGCACAAGACGTTCATTGGCAAACTTCAGGATGCTTTGAACAATGGCATCGGTGCGATTGCCGACGCCGACCTCGCCAAAGAAAGCGCAAAGCTGCAAGCCCTACAAACCAAGTCGCAGCTCGGCATTCAAGCATTGTCGATTGCAAACAGCTCTTCGCAGTCAGCACTCTCGCTGTTCCGCTAAAGATCATAAGAAGAAAAAAGTATTGTACAAATTGGCCCGGGCAGAAATGCTTGGGCCTTTTTTGTGCTTTTCCTCACAGAAGCGTGAAAAAAGCCAGATCCATAAAATTGTATCTAGTTATTATAAGTATGTTTCACTCCCGGTGTTACCTTGACGTAGATCAAAAAGATCTGTGCATCTGAATGATGCATTTTAGTACGTACCGGAGGATCAAGAATGATCAGTGTAAATACCAATCAGGGCGCCATGGTTGCGCTTCAAACCCTGAACCGTACCAACAACGAAATGGACAAGACGCAAAACGCGATTGCCACGGGTTTGAAAGTCGCTTCAGCAAAGGACAATGGTGCTTTGTTCGCCATCGCCAATAAAATGCGTTCTGACGTGACCGCTTATGACCGCGTGCGGGAATCAGCCGATCGTGCAGCTTCCATCCTCGACACTGGCATCGCAGCTGGTGAGAGCATCATGGAGCTTCTGAACGAAATGAAGGGCAAGGCTTTGGCCGGCACACAGGCGGGTAACTCCGCCTCCGCTCAGGCCGCCCTCGCAGCCGACTTCCTGCAATTGCGTGACCAGATCACCAGCGTGATTGCAAACGCGTCGTTTGACGGTGCCAACATGATCCAAGGTACGCCAAACTCGGCGGTTTCGTTGGGTGATGCGGCAGGTGGCAACACCATCACGATCGCTGGGGCCAGCTTGGCCTTGGGCGGGACCACAGTCACTGTAGCCGCAGCGGCGGTCTTGACCGACAACACCACTTCAAACACGGCACTTGGCCAAGTCAACGCGTCTATCACCAACTTAGGTACCCAATTGGCGACCTGGGGTGCGGGTGCGAAGCGTTTGGAAGTTCACAAGACTTTCATCGGCAAGCTGCAAGACGCGTTGAGCAACGGGATCGGGGCCATTGTTGACGCCGACCTCGCCAAGGAAAGCGCCAAGTTGCAGGCATTGCAAGTCAAGCAACAATTGGGCGTTCAGGCCTTGTCAATTGCCAATGGTTCTTCGCAGACAGCGCTCTCGTTGTTCCGCTAATCGAACAAAAATACCTAAAATAGAATGGGCTTGGGCAGATTTAGTCCAAGCCCTTTTTTTTATCCTATACTGTAATATTACTACTATTTTTGAATGAGTTTTTGCACTTACCAAGAGTTCGATAAAATTGCTTCTATTTGTAAAACTCAAAATGCGCGTTCGATCTCTAGTGTCGGGGTAAGTCTGAATGACTTTCATGCCTGAATGGCGTGGTTTTAGTACCAGTAAGGAGATCAAGA
>CALRLV020000065.1:0-10757 GCA_943368895.1 Ferrovibrio terrae | reverse complement strand
CAATAGACGACGCGCTTTGTCGAGATTTCCGTTATCGGGCCAGCTGTTTAAAGGCGCAAATCGCAAGGTTCCAGCACCTGCGCCGCCGCGTCCATCGCCGGTGCGATACGTACCCGCGCTGTGCCAAGCCATGCGGATAAAGAAGGGGCCATAATGGCCGTAATCGGCTGGCCACCAGTCTTGCGATTGGGTCATCAAGGCCATCACATCAGCCTTCAACGCATCGAGGTCTAAGGCTTGAAAGGCAGCAGCATAGTCAAAGCCATGCGCCATTGGGCTCGAGAGGCTGGTATGCTGGTGCAGCATTTTCAGATTCAGTTGGTTTGGCCACCAATCGCGATTCGATTGCGTCCCGACCTTAGTGGGTTGACCGCCGCCGTGCATAACAGGGCATTTGCCTTGGGTTTCCATCGTCACATCCTCATTTTCAAATCGGTGAAGTTATGTGGCGACCCTAGGACGGTAAGTTACATTGGTCCAATCAATTATATGATGTCCTTCAATAGTTTTAGCCTATGGCCAGTCGGCGATGGAGCTTTTCAAGTCGTTTTATGCAGCCGGCTTTGATAAAAACTCGGCTTATTCATCACGATCCCGGCCGCTTCATCCAGAGCTATGACTGCCCGCGACAGCGCCATATATTCCGCCCCACCTGGCCGATAGGCTTGTGCCATGGTCAAGAGTTGATCGCGATATGCGCGCAAGCGCTCAAAATCCTGCTCAGGGGCAAGAAGGCCAAGATAAGAACGTGCAACCATGGCCGGCACTATGTTCTTATTTTGTTCTTTTGCAAGTGCCAGGTGCGCTGAAAGGGCGATGCAGCGACATCGGAGTGTGGATAGCTAGGCTTGCAGCCAATGCCTGTCGCTTTCCTTGACGCTGCCGTCACATTGGCATCCTATGCGGGCAAGTCGCTCAAATTGGGCGAAATCCTGGGGAGGAAAATACAAAATGACACCACTATTGACCGTTTTGGCTTGGACACTGGTCTTGGCCTTTGTCCAAATTCTGTTGTTTGATGTCGCGCGGACCGGCCAATATGGCTTGAAATGGAATATGGGCGCCCGGGATGAAACCATGCCACCGCTTTCGCCTATGGCCGAGCGTTTGCGTCGCGCACAGGATAATCTTTACGAGACTTTGCCTTTGTTTATCGCCGCCGTTTTGATCGCGGTTGCGGCTGACAAAGAAAACACAATCACCGTTTTGGGTGCCCACATCTATCTGATTGGCCGGATCATTTACGTGCCGCTCTATGCTTATGGTGTGAAGACCATCCGTTCCTTGGTGTGGATCGGCGCCACGATTGGTCTGGGCATGGTCATCGTGCCTTTGCTCTTGGGCTGAGCCCACGCCACTAACTCAGCCGCATTCAGCGCCTTATTTGTGGGCGCTGAATGCGCGCTGCACCTCACGCGTCCTATCTGACTCGACAAGCCAAACAGGACGCGCAAGATCGCCTGTAATCCCTTGCTTGATCAAATGACGGAAACCCGATGATGCGCGCACATGCCCTACGCCAAGCCAGTCTTGTTTTTGCTAGCCTCAGCCTTGCCGCGCTCCTTTGCCAACCGGTCCTTGCCAAGACTTTGCCGTCGGAGCGGGCTGCACGTGCCTTGCACGAGCGGATTTTGACCCTCGACACCCATCTCGATACCCCGGCGGTGGTTGCGCGCCCGGGCTTTGACATTTTAAAACATAATGATTGGAAGACGGCCTTTGCCCAAGTCGATGTGCCGCGCATGAAAGAGGGCGGTCTCGATGGTGGCTTTTGGGTGATTTATACGGCCCAAGGTCCACGCACGCCCGAAGGCCTCAACGCCGCCCGCGATGCAGGTCTGATGCGCGCCGTCGTTATCCGAGAAATGCTGGCGCGTAGCCCCAAGGTTTTTGGCCTTGCCTTGAAAGCCGATGATGCGGCCAAGATTGCCGCCGAAGGCAAGCGCGTTGTCTTTATGTCGATAGAGAATTCCTATCCCTTGGCCAAGGATGTGTCGCTGCTACAGACCTATTATAAGCTAGGCGTGCGTCTTGTCGGCCCGGTCCATTTTGCCACCAATGACTGGGCTGATAGTTCAACCGACAAGTCCGAATGGGGTGGGTTGAGCCCGCTTGGCAAGCAATTGGTGGCAGAGGCCAATCGTTTAGGCATGATCCTCGACCAGTCCCATGCGTCGGATCAAGTGCTCGACCAGATGCTGGAGCTGTCGACCGCCCCCATCATCGCTTCGCACAGTGGCTGCAAGGCGATTTACGACCACCCACGCAACTTGGACGACAACCGCTTGAAGGCCTTGGCTGCCAAAGGTGGGGTGATCCAGATGAATGCCTTTGGCGCTTATTTGAAGGCTTTGCCCCAATCGCCAGAGCGGCGCGAAGCGCTTGCAAAGCTTAGCGCTGCTTATCCCAATCTCGCCAGCCGCAGCCAAGCAGACCAAGATGCCTTCCGCCAAGCCCGCGTACGGCTAGATGCAGAGTTTCCTGAAAACCGCGCAACTTTTGACGACTTCATGGCTCATCTCCTCCATGCCATTAAACTGATTGGCGTCGACCATGTCGGCATTGGTCTTGATTGGGATGGCGGTGGCGGTGTCGTCGGCTTGGAAGATGCGTCCAAGGTTTGGAAGATCACTCAGGCCTTGATGGCAGAGGGCTATTCTGAAGAAGATATCGCCAAGATCTGGGGCGGCAATGTCCTGCGCGTCATGCGGGAAGTAGAAGCCAAAGCACAGAAATAGGGCTCGCGGCTAGGACGCTTGGCCAAACCGGCCGATGCGGCTACAAAGCCCTCATGACCCAATTGAACAGCCAGTTTCTGACCGCCCTCCGTCTCAAAGTTGATTTCGCCTCCATGGCGCGGATCGGCAAAACACCTCAAGGCAATCGCCTGATTGCGCCGGTTCTAGGCGGGCGGTTTGAGGGGCCACGCCTGACAGGCGATGTGCTTCCCGGTGGTGCAGATTGGGCACTTTATCGCGGTGAAGATCGCATGCTGGTCGATGTGCGCTTGACGTTGAAGACCGATGATGGCGCTTTGATCTATCTCACCTATCAGGGCGCGTTGCGCACATCCGCAGAGGATATGGTGCGCTTTAAGAAGGGTGAGACCTTGTCGCCGGAGGCTTTCAATCTGCGCACCGTTACGCGGTTTGAAACCGGCGCTGCCCACTATGACTGGCTGAATGACATGATTGGTATTGGCGTCGGCACACAAGAGGCTGGCGGGGTCGTCTATCAGATTTATGAAGTGCTTTAGGCCACGCTGGAGCGATCCCTTTACAAGCCGACGCCAATGGCCTTAGCGAGGCCAAATTCCTCATGTGCGAAGGGGCCCGACATTGCCAACTGATATTGAAATCGCTCAAGCCGCGACACCAAAGCCCTTGGCCGAAGTTGCCGCAAAGATCGGCATCCCGGCCGACGCCTTGATCCCCTACGGCCGCACAAAGGCTAAGCTCGACACTGCCCGATTGGCGGCTAGCCAGCGATCACAGCAAGGGGCGCTGGTTCTGGTGACCGCCATGAGCCCAACGCCCGCTGGCGAAGGCAAAACCACCACGACAATCGGTCTGGGCGATGGGCTGGCTCGGCTCGGCAAGTCGGTCGCCATTTGTCTCCGCGAACCTTCACTCGGCCCCTGCTTTGGGCAGAAGGGCGGCGCGACAGGAGGCGGCCACGCTCAAGTTATTCCGATGGATGAGATCAACCTGCATTTCACCGGTGATTTTCATGCCATCACGGCGGCGCATAATCTGTTGGCCGCCATGGTCGACAATCATCTCTATTGGGGCAATACGCTCGGGATTGATCCGCGCAAAGTCGTATGGCGACGCGTGATGGACATGAATGATCGCGCGCTTCGGTCCATCGTCACGTCGCTTGGCGGCAATGGGCAACCCGTGGAGACGGGGTTTGATATCACCGTTGCTTCCGAGGTCATGGCGATCTTTTGCTTGGCAACCGATTTGGCAGACCTTCAAGCCCGCCTCGGCGCAATCATTGTCGCTTATCGGAAGGACCACAGCCCTGTCACCTGCGCGGATTTGAAGGCGGATGGGGCCATGACGGCTTTGTTAAAAGAGGCGTTTGAGCCCAATCTCGTGCAGACCTTGGAAGGCAATCCAGCCCTGATCCATGGCGGGCCATTCGCTAATATCGCCCATGGCTGCAACAGCGTCGTCGCCACCAAGACCGCTATGGGGCTGGCCGACTTTGTTGTGACCGAAGCAGGCTTTGGGGCAGACCTTGGGGCGGAGAAATTCTTCGACATTAAATGCCGCAAAGCGGGCCTCAGCCCCAAAGCGGTCGTCGTCGTCGCCACCATCCGCTCCTTGAAGATGAATGGCGGTGTGGCCAAGTCCGACCTCGGTCGAACCGATGTTGACGCGCTCATTAGCGGTTGCGCCAATCTCGGCCAGCATTTGGAAAATCTCGCCCGCTTTGGTGTGCCGACCTTGGTTGCGATCAATCATTTCGTGCAAGATTCAGCCGAGGAGATTGCCGCTGTCGAAGCCTTCGCAAATGGCCACGGTAGCCGTGCAATCCTTTGCCGCCATTGGGCCGACGGTGGAGCGGGCACGCAAGAGCTAGCCCAAGCCGTGGTTGAACTGGTGGAGGTTGATCGCGCGCGCTTTCAGCCGCTCTATGCTGACGCTTTGCCATTGAGCGCCAAAATTGAGACGGTCGCCAAAGAAATCTATCGGGCCGCAGAAGTCGTGATCGACAAGGCCGCTTTGACAAAATTGCGTCGCTGGCAAGAGGCAGGCTTTGGCCATCTGCCCGTTTGCATGGCCAAGACCCAATATAGTTTCTCCACCGATCCGACAGTCTTGGGCGCGGCGCAAGCCCATGTGGTCACTGTCCGCGACGTGCGGCTCTGCGCCGGGGCAGGCTTTGTCGTGGCTTTGTGCGGCGACATCATGACGATGCCAGGCCTGCCCAGAACCCCCGCTGCCGAAGCCATCGGAGTGGACGCGGACCGTCATATCACCGGCCTATTTTGATGGCGCAGCTCCAATCGTGAATGGGCCGATTGCATCCATGATTTTGGGATCGCTCGACGATTTAGCACCGCCGAAAATATAGGCTCCGGCAGTGGGCTCGAGCGCACGATAAGCGGCATCATAGTCCCACGTCGTCAGATACAGCTTCGCGCCGGTTAAGTCCGCTTGGTCGCCAAAGCTTGAGCTTGGAAAGATGAGCGTAATTCGTTTGGCTTCCTTATCGACTGAAATGCTGGGGGCGGGGCCCGTCTTGGTGCCTTCTTGGGTGGCGCTGGCTCCGATATGGTTGAACAGCGCATTGGTCCAACCATGGGCGCGGAAACGGTAATGCCAACTCATGCCATCTGGCAGATCACCGCGCTGGTTTGGCATGACGCGCGCGCCCGTATCCGACTGACCCGGCAATTGGATGAAGCCCGTGAGACTTAAATGGTCGAAGCCGTTTTGAGGGCTCCAGACTTGGCTGATGGCACCCATGTCTAGTTCAAGCTTCACCGCACCGCCTGCCGTTGATACCCGAACGCCTCGGAAATCCATCGTAGGCGGTTCAAAACTCGGATCCGTTGGGTAGGCATAAGCCGAGCCCGGTGGTCCCGTGTCGTCATCAGCAGGATCGGCGATGTCATTGCGGAGGCTCCACGACGGGCGAACCTTGAAGGTGCCAGCCTCTGTGGCCTGACCGGACTTGGCCGAATAAGCCGTCACCCGATGCGTGATGGCTTCATCCACAAAGGCCGCAGTGGAGATTTTTGCCTGCCAGCGCCCCGTGGTATCGGCTTGAATTGCTTGGGCATCACCCAAATTGCCATCGAGCACGAGTTTAACCATTTCCCCCGGCCCTGCGTGGCCGCTAACCATGAGGGTAGGCTCGGTAATCGGGCCGGATGGCAGGGGGTCTAAACTGAGAGCGCTTGCCGCAGCCTTCAGGCTGAGCGGTGGCGCTTTGGTGACGCGCCATACGGTGCCTGCATGGGCCCCAAGCTCTGTCGTTAGGCGCTTGTTTTGCCCAACAACCAAGAGCGGCGCTTTGCCGTCCATCGCAAACAAGGGTTGCAGGACTGTGCCCGGACCTTGTCCGATGTCGAGATTGTCCAAAAGTACAGGATGGTCAGCCGTATTCATGGCAACCAATAGAGTCTCGACGCCATCCTGCATTAGATAAACCAAGGCTCCAGCACCAGCGGCTTCACCGGCCAAAACCTTTGGTGTGCCGCGAGACAGGACGCGGTTCTCACGACGCAGTTTGGTCAGGCTGGCGATATAGCGATAGAGCGGGCTCGTTGTGTCGAAGTGATCGCGCCCGCCCGAGCCCCAGCCATTCGCAAACATGGCGGCGCGCTGCACGGTAAAGCCTTGCTCGGTGCCGTAATAAATCACGGGGATACCCGGCAAAGTCATCATCATCAGCAGGTTTTGACGCAGGCCTATTTCGGTGCCGCCACTCAAGAACCGATCGACATCGTGATTGTCGAGGAATGTCGGCATCAGATGGGGCCGCTGATGCAGCGCCATCATATTCTCGATCCGATAGGCCAATTCTGCGGGCGGTCTGCCACGTGCAAAGACGTCCGTCGCCGTGCCATAGAGCGGGAAATTAATCATGCCGGGCGAGCGAGCTTCTCCGTTTGGACCGATCATATAACTGTTGACCCGCCGCGCAACCTTGTCCTCAAATCGGCGATCCATACCAAAGCCTTCGCCGAAGACATGGAAATTTTCGCGACCTGTCCGCCGGGCTACTTCTGCAATCCCCGGTGCTTTGGGATCCTTGCTATACATGAAGTCGGTCATAAGCTCGGGCGGGACGTAAAAGATCGTATCAACGCGGAAGCCATCGACCCCAGCTTCTTTGATCCAATGTGCGTAGGAATCGCGTAGCGCCTGCTTCACGACTGGGTTTTCGGTGTTTAGGTCATCCAAGCCACTCAATTGGTAATTGAGTTCTTGATCGCGCTCCGAAAGGTTTTTGATGTCGGGTGTCCAGTGGTAGATCGCGGCTTCGCGGTCCGCCTTGCGGCGCGGGTCATTGAGAGAAAATGGATATTGCGTCGGTGCCGCCATTGGCACGGAGTTCGGGTAAGGGACATAGCCCTTGGTCGGATCCTTTGGGTCAAACTCCGATCCATAATTGAAGAAATTGCCCGTATGATTGAGGACAATGTCTTGGATCAAATACATCCCCTTTCCGTGCAGTGCGCGGGACAGGCTTTGATAGTCTTTCAGCGACCCTAAATGCCGATCTATCGCCTTTAGATTGCTGGCCCAATAGCCGTGATAGCCACCATAGCCTGTTGCTGGGTCAAGCCATTGGTTCTCGACAGGCGGCGTTACCCAGACCGACGTTGCGCCAAGTCCCTGAATATAGTCGAGGCGCTTTTCAACGCCTTTGAGGTCACCACCTGAAAACCGTCCGCGTTGGGTTGGGTCAAATTCGCCTTTGCCTTGGTTGTTGTTACTGGGGTCGCCGTCCTCAAAACGGTCAGTCATGACGAAATAAATCACCTGATCGCGCCAGTCGGGCGAGGGCACATGTAATGGACCGGTCGTCTGTGCGCTCGCGCCGCTACCTGCCACGCATGCCCAAGTCAAAGCAGCAAGGCTCAAGCCTTTGAGGAGCGAACGAGGGGTCATGCAGATGTCCTTATGGGCTGAGGCAAGCTTCGCGTTTGGCCTGCTTGTCGGTAAGCGCGCGGGGTTAGTCCAAACCTTTGTTTGAACTGGAAAGCAAAATGGGCTGGGCTCGCAAATCCAGCGTCTTGGGCAATGATCCCGATCGGCTCTCGCCCTTGTACCAATCGCCGGGCCGCCAATTGCAAGCGGTAAACCCGCACATAGACGGTCAAACTCATGCCCATGATCTCCGCAAAGCGGCGGGAGAAATAGTTGGCTGACATGTGACAGAGCGAGGCCATTTGCTCTAACGTCCACTCCTTGCCGGGTTGGGCGCGCAGGGCGTCGAGCGCAGGGCGCAGGCGATCGACAGGCAGCGCCACTTGTTGGCCTTTGCCGCGTGTCGAGGCAGCTGTAACGCGGGTTGAATGTGCAGCCCAGATGATGAGTTCTGCCGTGCGGGTTACGATGGCGGACTGCGGGTTTGACTGGGTGGCTTCCAAGAGGAGGTCGCAGAGTGTGTTGAGCTGTTTGGCTTGGCTCTCGCTTGGGACGCCAAAGAAAGGGCGTGCCAAGTCGAGTTCCGGTAGCGCTTGGGCCAGAGCTTGAACCGTATCGGCATCCAATTGTACCAAGACCCAGGACTTCTCGCCCGGACTGAACATATAGTCATGGTGACACATGGGTGGCACATAGACCACGCAACCGGGGTGCAACTTCGTCTCTTCGCCATCGAGCCAGAACGAGCCATTCCCGGACTCAAAAATCACCAATTCTGCAACGCTATGATAATGGGGGAAGCGGTCTAGGCTTGGCGCTTCTGGGCCATGATTGACCCGTTCTGCCCACACGGTCATGCCCGGGGCTAATTCGACGGGTTCGCAGAGATGACGCAGCGGCATGGGATCACCATGGCTTGAATTGAAGCGTGGTGCAAGATTGGAAGGCCTGACGAGGTCGTGAACCGATAGCGCGGTTGCCTGTCTTTAGCCCATCAACTGCCGAGACAAATGGTCGCCCACGCGCAGCGCATTGGCGACAATGGTCAGGGTCGGGTTGACCGCTGCGGAGGAAACAAAAACGCTCGCATCTACGACATAGAGATTGTCTAAATCATGCGCCTTGCACCATTTGTCGACCACGGAAGTTGCAGGATCATCGCCCATACGCAGCGTTCCACATTGATGGGCAGTGCCGTAAAGCGGCAGTTCTTGGTCAATGGTGAAATTGGCCTCAAACAGCGAAGACCGCTCGCGCGTGAAGCCACTGAGGCCAGCTTCAAGCTTTTCAACTAGTTTTTTATGGGCGGTCAAATCGCCTTCGGTATAGGAAAGTTTGATGCCGCCATTTTCGTTCAGCGTAACCCGATTGTGCGGCAGTGGTAGGTCTTCGGACATAACTAGGAAGCTGACCATGCGTTCGGCTAGGGCGTCCATGAAGGAGTCGGGAAGCAGATTGGGGCTGATGAACTCCGCCAATTGGCCTTCCAGCGTCTGACCCGACATATATTCCAGCATCTGGATTTGCCCCATTGGGAAGGGGAATTCTTCTTCGGAATCGCCATAATAGAAATCATTGACGCACAAGGTCTTCGGGAAGCTGGAATCGAAATGCGATAGCGCCACTGAGATCACGGCCGAGGTGGTATGATACATATAATTGCGGCCAACTTGGTCTGAGCTATTGGCAAGGCCATTGGGGTGCTGAGGGCTGGCAGACTTTAAGAGCAGAGCCGCGGAATTGGCGGCACCCGCAGCCAAAGCGACGTAATCGGCCGAAAACGACACTTCCCCGTCCGGCCCAGAGGCCACCACTTCAGTGACTCTTCTTCCGCTCGCGTCGGTCTTGAGTTCAAGTACCTTATAGCCAGCCAAAAGCGTGACATTGGGGGCGGCCTCTAACGGCTTGAGCGCAGCGGTGCGTGCATCCACTTTGGCGAGCAGACGACACGGGAAACCTCCGCACGTCTTGCAGCGCACACATTTGCCATCGCGCGGGGTCACATCATTTCGGCGAATACCTAGGGGCAGGGGCGAGGGTGTCCAGCCTAAATCCTCAAAATGCTCCTTGAGCCGGAGCATACCCGGATCATGGGTCAAGGCGGGAAACGGGTAGGGAGGGTCATTGGGGTCATCTGTCGGGTCAATGCCGCGTTCTCCATGAACCTCCCACACACGCTCAGCCACTTCATACCAAGGGCGCATGTCTTCATAGGTGACGGGCCATGCTGGACTAATGCCGTCAAAATGCTCCAGCCGTTCAAAGTCCAACGGCTTAAAGCGCATCAGAGCGGCACCATAAAAGCTCGTGTTGCCGCCGACCCAATAATGGGTGTTGGGCGTGAAGGACTTATCTTCCTTATCTGTCCATTGTTCGTCCGTGCGATAAATTCGGTCAACAAACACCCGTTTTGGGTCCCAGTTTTCGCGGTCAACGGGGAGGTGTTCGCCACGTTCTAGGATCAGAATAGACTTCCCTGTACCAGCCAGGGCTTGGGCAAAGCTTGCGCCCCCGGCGCCGGAACCGATGATCAGAATGTCATAATGAGGCATAGTTATCTCGTCAGGCTATAGGGTCGGGTAGGGCAAATTTCTTGGCTTGCGGGCGAATGAGTGCCGCTGTCCAACTATCAGGCAGAATTTTTATAAATGCAACCGCAAGTTTGTTGGGCCAACCGGGCACGACCACCTCTTTACCCGCTTCATTGGCGGCAATGGCAATGGCTACCACTTCTTCGGCTGTTTGCTTGTAGAGATTGGATTTCGCGATCAGTTGGTCGGTGCCATTGGCTTTGGCAAAGTCGCTCTCGGTTTGCCCGGGGCAGATGGCGGTTAACAGCACGCCTTTGTCGGCAACTTCCGCAGAAAGCGATTGGGTCATCTTCACCACAAAGCTTTTGGCGGCTGGGTAGAGCGTATGACCCGCCGCGCCTGAGGAAAAGGCAACCATGCTGGCGACATTGATGATGCGTCCATAGCCGCGCTGCACCATGCCGGGCAGAAGGGCATGGGTGAGGCTGACGACGGAAGTCACCAGAACCGCGACAAAATCAGTTTGCTGCTGGGTTTTGGTGGCCAAAAACGTCTGAGGTAAGGAATAACCCGCATTATTGACCAATATGTCGCAAGAACGCTCATTCTTCTG